>JANXOP010000386.1 GCA_025357755.1 Kofleriaceae bacterium
CTACGGCTGCTCGAACTGGGCGAAGAAGCAGTGTGACTTCGTCGCGTGGGATAAGCCGATCCCGCAGCCGTGTCCGATCTGCGCGGCAAAGTTCGTGCTCAAGAAAGAGACCAAGCGCGGCATCACGCTGCGGTGCATGGAGTGCGACTGGAAGAGCGAAGGCGCGGACGAGTCCGAGGAGAACGCCGCGTAAGGACGTCGCGGCTGCCGTGGCGCAGAGGATCTGCCACAGAGACACGGAGGCACACAGCGGCGGTGGCGGCTTAGCCGCCAAGAAGCTCTTCCCACGCGCTGATGAAGCTCTGTGTCTCCGTGTCTCTGTGGCAGATCCTCTGATGCGCCCCGACCCGCCCCGACGCGACCCGACGCGACGCAGCCGCAAGCCCGCCTCACGCGGGACGCGCCGATGGCGACCCTCGTGGGTATCCGAAAGCGCGTCGTCGTCTCGCGGCGATCGAGCTACGCTAGGGTCGTGCTCGCGAGCTCCGCTGTGGTCGACCGGTTGATCGAAATGCTGGTGGGGAGCGTACTGCTCTCCATCACACTCCTGGTGATGGTTCAGGTCTTTGCCAAGGGCCGGCGGTGTCCGGCCTGTCTGCAGAAACGGCTCGCGCTGGTAGATGGGCGCAAAGGCCCGACGGAGAGCTCGTGGACCGAGTATCGATGTCGCGGGTGTAACGAAGCGTTCCGGAGCCGAGGTCAACAAGGCCTCGTTCCGCTCGAGGCGTGGGAACGCGGCATGCGCGAACCACCGCCGAAGATGACGATGCGCTGACTGGACGGTCTATGTTGACTACGGGCGAGGGCGAGCCGTATCCCGGGTTGGCGGCGCACCGAACTGACGCGCGTACTCGCGACTGAATTGCGAGGTGCTCTCGTAGCCGACCGCGAACGCGACGCTCGCGACATCGGTGGGAGTTGCGAGCAGGCGGACGCGCGCTTCCTGGAGCCGAACTTGCTTGTGATATGCGAGCGGGCTCGAGCCGGTGACGGCCTTGAAGTGGCGGTGGATCGACGAGCTCGGCGGCAAGCACGCGTGGTGAGGAGCGGGTCGTAGCTAGAACGTGCCGACGAGCGCGAGGCCGCGCTCGATCGGGGTGACGGTCATGGCGTGGCGAAGGTGCGGGTGGACGAGCACGGGCCAGAGGTAGCCGACGAGCGAGCCCATTGCGGCGCCGACGAGGACGTCGGTCGCGTAGTGGCGATCGGCGGCGATGCGGAGATAGCCGGTGGTCGCGGCGAGCGTGAGGCCGGTCGCCCAGACGAGCGGCGCGAGCGCGTAGCCGCGCTCGGACGTGACGACGCCTGCGGACACCGCGAGGCTGAACGCGAGCGAAGTGTGTCCGGACCAGAACGAGACGTTGTCCTCGGTCGTCGCGGTGGACGGAACAGCCTCGAAGTGCACGGCCGGGCGTTGTCGCGCGGCGACGAGCTTCGTGACGTGCTGCAGGAGGCTGACCGCGATCGCGGATTGCAGGATCGGTACGACATCGTCGAAGTGATGGCGCCAGGTCGCATCGCCGGCCGCGAGATAGGTGAGGCCGATGGCAGCGGCCGGTGCGAGCACGTAGCCGGTGATGTTGCCCGTCACGTTCGCGGCGTGGGGGTTACGCCACAACAAGGCATCGCGGGCGGAGATGTCGAAGCGGGTCGGCGCGCACCAGTCGCAAACGGTCGGCGAGAGCTGCGAGTTGAGGCCGAATTCGGCGATCAAGTACGCCGCGCCGAGCCCCACGGTGATGCCGACGTGGACCTCGCGCAGGTGATCGCCGGGATCCGAATCGTCGGCGTGGCTCGGCCGCTGCGAGGCCGTGACGATCAGCACCACTGCGGCGGTCGAGTGGAGCCACCTCATACAGCTCCAGCGTACAGCGATCGGGTAGGCTGTTGGCGATGACAGACGTCACGGTCGTTGGCGGCGGCATGGCCGGTAGCGAGGCCGCGTGGCAACTCGCAGAGCTCGGGTTCACCGTCTCGCTGGTCGAGATGAAGCCGGTCTCGATGTCGCCAGCGCATCAGAGCCCGCTGCTCGGTGAGCTGGTGTGTAGCAACTCGCTGCGCAGCGACGATCCGGTCGCCCCTGCGGGCCTCTTGAAAGAAGAGCTCCGGCGCTGCGAGTCGCTCGTGATCGCGTGTGCCGATCAGCATCGCGTGCCGGCAGGACAGGCACTCGCAGTCGAGCGGTTCGGGTTCGCCCGGGCGATCACGCGCAAGCTCGCGTTGCACCCGCGGATCCGGATCGAACGGCGCCGGCTCGACGAGCTGCCCGACCATCCGGTGATCGTGGCGACGGGGCCGCTGACCGAGGGCGAGCTCGGGCGCGTGATCATGCGCGAGCTCGGCGGTGACCGGATGTACTTCTACGACGCGATCGCGCCGATCGTGGCCGCAGATTCGATCGATTGGGATCGCGCGTTTCGGCAATCGCGCTGGGATCGTGATGCGAGCTCGCCGGAGCGCAAGACGCGCGAGGAGACCGACGAGCTGCGCGCTGCGGGTGGCGATACCGGCGTTGGCGACTACGTCAACTGTCCGCTGGAGCGCGCGGAGTACGACACGTTCATCACGGAGGTCAACGCCGGCCGGAAGATCCTGCCGCACGATTTCGAGGAGCCGCGCTACTTCGAGAGCTGCATGCCGATCGAGGTGATGGCCGAGCGCGGGCCGGAGACCCTGCGCTTCGGCCCGATGCGCCCGATCGGCTTGTGCGATCCGAAGACCGGGCGTCGACCGTGGGCGGTGGTCCAGCTGCGGCCCGAGAACCGCTACCGCACCGCGTACAACCTGGTCGGGTTCCAGACCCGGCTCGCGTACCCCGAGCAGCAGCGGATCTTCCGGTTGATTCCGGGGCTCGAGCGCGCGGAGTTCCTGCGCTTCGGATCCATCCATCGCAACACCTACATCGACGCGCCGGCGCGGCTCGGCGCGAAGTTCGAGCTGCGCACGCGGCCAAATCTTCGGTTCGCCGGCTTACTCACCGGCGTCGAGGGCTACATCGAATCGTGCGCGATGGGCCTGGTCGTCGCGTGGTTGCTCGCGAGCGAGCTGTTCGGTCGCGAGCTCGCGCCGCCACCGCCGACCACGATGCTCGGCGCTCTCTACAACCACGTCACCGCGGCGCGCGAGCCGAGCTACAAGTACGGCCCGACGAACGTGAACTATGGCCTGCTGCCACCGCTCGGTGATGCGCGCAAGGATCACAAGAAGGAGCGCATGGCGGTGCGCGCTCGCGAGGAGCTCGGGCCGTGGCTCGCGATGACCGGCTACTCGCGCCCCGCGAGCGCGGCCCCGCCAGCGATCCTCGTTCCGGACCTCAGCGTCACCGCGTAGGGCCTGCTACCGTCGAAGCATGAAGCGCTTGCTCGGCACGTTCGCCCTCGTCACCGGAGGTTCGAGTGGCATCGGCGCCGCATGCGCGCGCGCCCTCGCGGCAGAAGGTGCGGGGGTGCTGGCGTGCAGCCGGCGGTTGCGCGACGGCGGTCCGCACGGTGATGCGCCTGTGAGAGTGCCGAACCTCGGCGAGGTCAGCCTCGCGCATCTCGATGTCGCCGATGAAACCGAGGTCAAGCTGCGGTTCGGCGAGTTGCCCGAGCTCGATCTCGTGGTGTGCGCGGCCGGTGTGGGCACGTTCGGACCGATCGCGAACGCGTCGGTTGCCGAGCTCCGCGAGATGCTCGAGGTCCATGTCGTCGGCACGCTGATCTGCGCGCGCGAGGCGCTGCGCCGGATGCAACCCCGTCGCAAGGGTCACATCGTGATGATCGGCTCGCATGTGGTGAACGAGGCGTTCACCGAGTGCGCGAGCTACACCGCCGCGAAGATGGGGCAGCTCGGCCTCGCCCGCGTGCTCGCGGAGGAGGCGCGGCCCTACAATATTCGTGTCACCTCGCTGCTAGCAGGTGCGACCGATACGCCGATCTGGGACGACCGACCGGGCTTCGATCGCTCGAAGATGATGAAGCCGGAAACCCTGGCGAGCTTCCTGGTCTCGATCGTGACCCGACCGGAGATGTCCGTCGAGGAAGTCGTCGTCAGGCCGCCCGCAGGCGCGCTCTAGAAACTCGCGTCTGCACCGAGGGTGCGCGATCCTGCCGGGCATGGATTGGGACACCGCCCTCGGCGCCTTCAAGGCGTACCTCGAGATCGAGCGCGCGTACTCGCCCAAGACGACCGAGGTCTACCTCCGCGATGTCCTCGCGCTGCGCACGCACTTGGTGGCGAAGCGCGGCAAAGACGTCCCGCTCGCGCGGCTGTCTGCGATCGAGATCCGGAGCCAGCTCGCCGCCCTGCACGGCGAGAACGGTCCGGCCACGATCTCGCGCAAGCTCTCGAGCGTGCGCGCGTTCTGCCGCTTCCTCGTCAAGCGCGGCGTGATGGCGGGCAATCCCGGCGCTGCGATTCGCGGGCCCAAAAAGCCGAAGGGCTTACCGCGCGCGCTCGACGTCGACGATGCTTTTCGGTTGGTCGAGGCGCCGGTCCACACCGGCAAGACCTCGGCGCGCAAGCTGTCGACGAACGAGGAGGCGCGGCACGGGATGCTGCGCCTGCGCGACGCCGCGATGATGGAGCTGATCTACTCCACTGGCCTGCGCGTCTCCGAAGCGTGCGGGCTCGACATCACCGATATCGACCGCAGCCGCTACAACACGCCGCTCGTGCTCGTGCGCCACGGCAAGGGCAACAAGTCGCGTGAGGTCCCGCTCGGTGGCAAGGCCGACGAAGCGGTGGACGCGTACCTCGCGGTGCGCAAGGCACTCGGCGCGCAAGACGCCGCGCTGTTCGTCAATGCGCAGGGCGTACGCCTCACGCCACGCTCGGTGCAACGCATGGTCAAGCGCTGGACGATCGCGGGCGGCATCCACGCACTCGCCACCCCGCACGGCTTGCGCCACTCGTTCGCGACGCACCTCCTCGACGAGGGTGTCGATCTGCGCGCGATCCAGGAGCTGCTCGGTCACGCGAGCCTGTCATCGACCCAGATCTATACGAAGGTCTCGCTCGACCACCTGATGAAGGTCTACGACGACGCTCATCCGCGCGCGAAGAAGATCTAGCCCGGTCCTCGCCGGCATTGGGTGGCCTCTGCGGGTGTGCTACGACCCTTTCGTGCAGCATCCCGAGATTCACTCCACGACGATCCTCTCGGTCCGTCGCGGCAACCACGTCATCGTCGCCGGCGATGGCCAGGTCACGCTCGGCAACACGCTCGTGAAGGGCGGCGCCAAGAAGGTGCGCCGGCTCGGAGACGGTCGCGCGATCGGAGGCTTCGCGGGGTCGGCTGCCGACGGCATCGCGCTGTTCGAGCGCCTCGACGAGAAGCTCCACGCCCAGCGCAGCCCGCTCCGTCGCGCCGCGGTCGAGCTCGCCAAGGAGTGGCGCACCGATCGCGCGCTGCGCCGGCTCGAGGCGATGCTCGTCGTCGCGGATGCCGAGAGCACGTTCATCCTCTCGGGCTCGGGCGACGTGATCGAGCCCGACGATGGCATCTGCGCGATCGGTTCGGGCGGCAGCTACGCGCTCGCCGCCGCGCGCGCGCTGCTCGAGAACACCGAGCTCGGGCCGCGTGCGATCGCGGAGCACGCGATGAAGATCGCCGCTGATATCTGCATCTACACGAACCACAACCTCACCATCGAGGAGCTCCAGTGAGTAACGACGAAGCTGCCCTGACCCCCGCGAAGATCGTCGCGGAGCTCGATCGCTACGTGATCGGTCAGCACGATGCGAAGCGGGCGGTCGCGGTCGCGATGCGCAATCGCTGGCGTCGCCAGCAAGTCGTCGGCGACATGCGCGAAGAGATCGCGCCGAAGAACATCATCATGATGGGACCGACCGGCGTCGGCAAGACCGAGATCGCGCGTCGCCTCGCGCGCCTCGCGCGCGCGCCGTTCCTCAAGGTCGAAGCCTCGAAGTTCACCGAGGTTGGCTACGTCGGTCGCGACGTCGATTCGATCGTCCGCGACCTGATGGAAGTCTCGATCAAGCTCGTGCGCGACGAGGAGGCGGGCAAGGTCCGCGGTCGCGCGAAGGAAGCCGCGGAGGAGCGCTTGCTCGATCTGCTGCTGCCGCGCGCGGCGGGGCGCGGCTTTACCGAGCGCCCGAACGAGGCCGCGCTGCCTGCCGCAGACTCGACGCGCGAGAAGTTCCGCACGATGTTGCGCGAGGGCAAGCTCGACGATCGCGAGCTCGAGATCGAGCTCGCCGACGATTCGAATCCGCTGATGTCGGTGCTCGGCGGCCAGCCCGGCATCGACGAGAACGCGCTCTCCGGCCTCAAGGACATGCTCGGTCAGTTCGGCCGCAGCAAGACCAAGCGCCAGAAGCTCAAGGTCCCGGTCGCGTGGCGCGCGCTCACCGAGCAAGAGGTCGACAAGCTGATCGATCACGAGGCCGCGACCCGCGAAGCCGTGCACCGCGCGGAGAATGCCGGCATCGTGTTCATCGACGAGATCGACAAGATCGCGACGAAGTCCGATCGTGGCGGCGCCGATGTCTCGCGCGAAGGGGTCCAGCGCGACCTGCTCCCGATCGTCGAAGGCTCGACCGTCACGACCAAGTACGGCCCGGTGAAGACCGACCACGTCCTGTTCATCGCGGCCGGCGCGTTCCACACGACCAAGCCGAGTGACCTCATCCCGGAGCTCCAGGGCCGGTTCCCGATCCGGGTCGAGCTCACGCCGCTGACCGCGCCGGACTTCGTCCGCATCCTGACCGAGCCGACGAACGCGCTCACGCGCCAGTACGCCGCGTTGCTCGCGACCGATAACATCACGATCGAGTGGCAGGCGGAGGCGATCGACGAGCTCGCCAAGATCGCGGCCGACGTCAACCAGCGCACGCACGACATCGGCGCGCGTCGGCTCCACACCGTGCTCGAGCGCTTGCTCGATGACTTGCTCTACAACGCACCGGATATCGGCACGCAGACGATTCCGATCACGCCGGCGTACGTCAAAGAGCGGCTCGGCCAGCTGGTCGCCGACGAAGATCTCGCACGCTACATTCTCTAGGTGGTACACACGGCTCGTGCAGACGCAAGCCGATCTTCTCTCGCTCGCTGACCACGTCCTCGTGAAGAACTATCGCCAGCAACCGATCGTGCTGGAGCGCGGTCTCGGTTGCGAGGTCTGGGACAAGGCGGGCACCCGCTACCTGGACTTCACCGCGGGCATCGCGGTGTGTGGCCTCGGCCATGCGCATCCCGAATTCACGGCGCGCGTGGCGGCTCAGCTCGGCAAGCTCGTCCACGTCTCGAACCTCTACTTCAACGACCAGCAGCTGCTCGCCGCCAAGGCGATCACCGATCGCTCGTTCGCCAAGCGCGTGTTCTTCTGCAACAGCGGCTCGGAAGCGAACGAAGCGGCGATGAAGCTCGCGCGCCGCTATCAAGCGGTCGTCGCCGGTCAGCCGCAGCGCACCACGTTCGTGTCGACCATCAACAGCTTCCACGGCCGCTCGTTCGCGACCGTCGCGATCACCGGTCAGGCCAAGTATCGCGAGGGCTTCGGTCCGCTCGTCGGCCCGGTCGAGTTCATCCCGTACAACGATCTCGAAGCGGCCGCGCGCATGCTCGAGCAGCGCACCGCGTGCGCGATCATCGTCGAACCGATCCAGGCCGAGGGCGGCATCATCACGGCCGCGCCCGGCTACCTCGCGGGCCTGCGCAGGCTGTGCGACGACACCGGCACGCTGCTGATCTTCGACGAGGTCCAGACCGGGGTCGGCCGCACGGGCCAGTGGTTCGGGCACCAGCACGACGACGTCGCGCCCGACGTGATGACCCTCGCGAAGGGTCTCGGCGGCGGCGTGCCGATCGGTGCGATCGCGGTGAGCGAGAAGGCGGCCGCCGGGCTCGCGAACCAGCCCGGTGGAGTCGTGCCCCACGCGTCGACGTTCGGTGGGAATCCGCTCGCGTGCGCCGCGGCCTGCGCGGTGTTCGACCTCATCGACAAAGAGGGCCTGCTCGCGAATGTCGCGAAGGCGAGCGCGCATCTCGCGAAGCGGCTCGGCGAGCTGGTCACGGAATTCCCCGGGCAGGCCACCGAGGTGCGTGGTCGCGGCTTGTTGATGGGCCTCGCGGTGGCGAACCTCCCCGCGAACGTCGTCGCAGCGTGTCGCGCGCATGGCCTGTTGTCCTCGGTCGCCGGCTCGAACGTCGTGCGGTTCGTGCCGCCGTATAACGTCACCACCGATCAGCTCGACGAGGCGGTCGGCATCCTGAAGAAGGCGCTGCAAACCGGAGCGGGGAAGTGAAGAAGCGCGATTTTCTCACGCTCGGCGATGTCTCCACCGAGGAGTGGCCGCAGCTGTTCGCGCGCGCGGCCGAGCTCAAGCAGCATCGGTCGCAAAAGACGCTCGCGGGCAAGACCGTCGCGCTGGTGTTCGAGAAGGCCTCGACGCGCACGCGCGTGTCGTTCGAGGTCGGCGTCTACGAGCTCGGTGGTCACGCGGTCGTGTTGAATTCGCAAGGCTCGCAGATCGCACGCGGTGAACCGATCGCGGATACCGCGCGCGTGCTCAGCGGTTACTGCTCGATGATCGCGATCCGCACCTTCGGTCAGGAGCGCGTCGCGGAGCTCGCGAAGTGGGCCTCGGTGCCCGTGATCAATGCGCTCTCCGATCAGCATCATCCATGTCAGGTCGCGACCGATTTGTTCACGGTGATCGAGAAGTTCGGCACGCTCGACGGCTTGCGCTACGCGTGGATCGGCGACGGCAACAACATGGCGAATTCGTGGATCGAAGCCGCCGGCTTGTTCGGGCTCGAGCTCGCGCTCGCGTGTCCTGATGGGTTCGCCCCGGATCCGTTGCTGATGTCGGCCGCGCGCGAGAACCAGAAGCGCCGCGGCAAAGGCTCGCTCACGCTCACCCACGATCCGAAGGTCGCGGCCTCGGGATCCCACGTGATCAGCACCGATGTCTGGGCGTCGATGGGGCAGGAGGACGAGGCCGAGCTCCGCAAGCGCGCGTTCGCCGGGTATTGCGTCGATGCCGGCCTGGTCCAGCGTGCCGCCCCCGACGCGATCGTCCTGCATTGCCTCCCGGCGCATCGCGGCGAGGAGATCACGGGCGACGTCCTCGACGGCGCGCAGTCGCTCGCGTGGGTCCAGGCCGAGAACCGTCTCCACATCGGCAAGGCGATCCTCGAAGCCGTCCGGTCGGGCGCGGCGTAATAAGGTACGATTACGCACTGTGAGCTCGGCGGTTCCGCCATCCATCGGTGGCATCGGGTCAACGCAGCTCAAGCTGCGCGCGAGCCCGAGCTTCGATCCGCTCAAAGCGAACTTCGGACCCGAGGAGTACTTCCTGTTCTCGCGGTTCGACGGCGCGGCCACGCTGCGCGACGTGTTGCTCGAGAGCGGCCTCCCGATCGACAAAGCGATCGAGATCGTGGTCAAGCTACGGAGCTACGGTGCTCTGATGGTGCCAGGCGAGACCACCGCGCCGGTCCGCGTGCAGGCCCCACCGATCCCCGCTGCGGCTCCTCGCGCCGTCACCCCGACGCCGCTCCGCACCGCCGCGGGCTCGGCGCCCCCTGCAGCCGGTGGCCCGTCGGGGCCGGTGCTCGATCTCGCGCTCTCCAATCCGAGCCCCGAGGAGCTTCGCGCGTTGAGCGAAGACAACGTGCTCTCCGATCAAGTGCGCCGCCGGATCCTGGCGATGGCGCGGCTGCTCGATCAGCGCGATCCGTACATCCTGCTCGGCGTGCCGCACGGCGCCGACAAGCAGACGCTCAAGCGCGCGTACTTCAAGCTGTCCAAAGACATCCACCCCGACCGGTTCTACGGCAAGCAGCTCGGCATGTTCGCGGAGCGGCTCTCGACGGTGTTCGAGGCGCTCAGCCGTGCCTACGAAGGGCTGACGAGTCCCAGCAAGGTCG
This sequence comes from Kofleriaceae bacterium, assembly GCA_025357755.1. Classification (GTDB taxonomy): domain Bacteria; phylum Myxococcota_A; class Polyangia; order Haliangiales; family Haliangiaceae; genus JABFXX01. The sequence continues at coordinate 9,881 of JANXOP010000386.1, forward strand.
CCGCTGCCGCGAAGGCGCCGGTGGCCGAGACCGCGCAATCGCCGCAGGAGTACGCGGCCGAGTTGTTCGAGCGCGCTTGCCAGCAGGAGGTCGGCGGCGACCACCTCGGGGCGATGAAGCTGTTCTCCGCTGCGGTCCGGATCGACCCGCAAACCAAGTATCTCCGACGCTCGGCGAGCTGCGCCCTCGCGGCGGGCCAACCGCGAACCGCGCTCGATCACGCCAAGAAGGCGCAGACCAACTCGCCGAGCGACCCGTCACTCGCGCGGCTCCTCGCCGCTGCGTTTCGAGGCTGCGGCAAGCTGGCAGATGCCGAGGAGGTCCTCGTCATGGCGATGGCGTTGAAGACCGAGAACGACGTGCTCTCCAACGAGCTGCGCAATGATCTGGCCGAAGTGCGGCGCTTACTGAACGGCTGAATTTCAGGCGTTCGACTGGCGATCTGCCTGAAAAGCGTAGGAAAATGGCGCAGCCATGGCCACTGAAAAGGTGATCGGCATCGATCTCGGCACGACCAACTCGTGCGTGGCGATTGTCGAAGACGGAACTCCCTCCGTAATTCCGAACCGAGGTGGCTACAAGACCACGCCGTCGATGGTCGCCATCGCGGAGAACGGAAAGCGTCTCGTCGGCCACATCGCGAAGCGCCAAGCGATCACGAACGCAGAGAACACGGTCTACGCCGCGAAGCGGCTGATCGGTCGCAAGTGGGGCTCGGCCGCGGTGCGCAGCTCGCTCGAGATCATGCCGTACCGGATCGTCGAAGGTCCGCATGACGACGTGCGCATCATGCTGCGCGACCAGGTCTTCAGCGTGCCCGAAGTCTCGGCGTACATCCTCCAGGAGATGAAGCTGATCTCCGAGGAGTACCTCGGCGAAGAAGTGACCAAGGCGGTCGTCACCGTCCCCGCGTACTTCAACGATGGTCAGCGCCAGGCGACCAAGGACGCCGGTCGGATCGCCGGCCTCGACGTCATTCGCATCATCAACGAGCCGACCGCCGCGGCGCTCGCGTACGGTTTCGGTCGCAACGTCGAGCGCAAGGTCGCGGTCTACGACCTCGGCGGTGGCACGTTCGATATCTCGATCCTCGAGATCGGTAACGGCGTGTTCGAGGTCATCTCGACCGCCGGCGACACGTTCCTCGGCGGCGAAGATTTCGATCGCCGGATCATCGATTGGCTCGTGTTCGGCTTCGAGAAGCAGCACGGGATCGACCTTCGCAAGGACAAGATGGCGCTCCAGCGCCTCAAGGACGTCGCCGAGAAGGCGAAGTGCGAGCTGTCGTCGGTCAAGGAGACCGAGATCAACCTGCCGTTCATCATCTCGACGGGCCGCAACGAAGCGCTGCACCTCCAGACGATGCTGTCGCGCGACAAGCTCGAGGAGCTCACGAGCGATCTGGTCGAGCGCACGATCGAGATCTGCGCGCGGACCCTCGAAGAGGCCGAGATTGCCAAGAACCAGATCGAGGACGTGATCCTCGTCGGCGGCATGACCCGGATGCCGCGCGTCCAGCAGATCTGCGCGGAGTTCTTCGGGCTCGAACCGAGCAAGGGCGTCCACCCGGACGAGGTCGTCGCGCTCGGCGCCGCGATCCAAGGTGCTGCGCTCACCGACGAGAAGAGCGACATCCTGCTCCTCGACGTCACACCGCACTCGCTCGGCATCATGATCGTCGGCGGCTACTTCCATAAGTTGATCGAGCAGAACACCACCGTGCCGACCTCCGAGTCGCACGTCTTCACCACGGTCAAGGACAACCAGACCTCGGTGAAGATCCTCGTGCTCCAAGGCGAGAGCGATCGCGCCGAAGAGAACGAGCTGCTCGGCGAGTTCGTGCTCACCGGCCTGCGTCGCGCCCAGCGCGGCGAGGTCGAGGTCGAGGTCCAGTTCCACATCTCCGCCGACGGCATCGTGTCGGTGAAGGCCAAGGATCTCGAGACCGGCCTCGAGCAGTCGATCACCGTGACCGCGACCTCGGGGCTGACCGAGGACGAGATCAAGAAGATGATCGATCAGAACAAGGACTACATGGTCGACGTTCGCGCGGGTCAGGAGTTCGAGAAGGCGCGCCACCAGGCCGAGAAGTCGCTCGAGGAGATCGAGTCGCTCTTCCCGCAGGTCACCGACATCATCGCAGGCTCGGATTTCGGTCAGGACGCGGTGAAGAAGGCCCGTGCGGTCGTCGAACGTACCAGGCAAGCGATCGCGGCAAAGGACCTGACGTCGCTGTCCGATGCGACCGAGGCCCTCAATCGCACGCTGAACATGTTCCGCGGTGTCGTCTCGAAGACTCGCGGGTAAGCTAGGACCGTGGCTACCGCGGCCGACATCGATCGCTTGATCGAAGATGGCCTGAACCGCTACGGCTCAGGCGATCTCGATGATGCTCTTGCCATCTGGGAAGAGGTCCTCGCGATCGATCCGGACAACGACCAGGCCAACAGTTACGTCGACTACGTCCGGATGAACTACGAGGTTCTCCAGACCGACGCGGGGGTGGGCATCGCGGATGATGCGGTTCCGTTCGGGATCGAAGACGAGCCCGAATACATCATCGAGATCACGCAGGGCCACGAGATTCCGACCGGCGCACCGGCGCCGATGTACATGGATCCGCTCGACGAGGGCTGGTACATCGAGGAGGAGACGCACCAGGTGATCTCGACGCGCACCCGATCCAAGAACCTCTCGGCGAACCTCTCGGCGCGCACCGCGTCAGCCGAACAGCTCGAACAGATCGAGCCGCCGCCGGCCGTACTCGAGCTCGAAGCCGACGAGCCGCCCTTGCTCGAGCGCGGCACGAGCCCGGAGATCAGCTTCGATACGGCGACGCGCGAATACGGCGAAGAGCATCACCGTCGTGCCTCTGCTGACGATTTTCTCGACGAGCCGAGCTCGTTCAAGCCGGAGTCGACGCCGCTCGGGTTCGGCAATCTCGAGACCGAAATCAAGAAGCGCGATCTTGGCTTCGTCCAGCCGGCGCAAGGTCCGGCACGGCTCGAGGTTCGGCTACGCACGCCGAGCTCACCGCCCCCGAGCTCTCCGAGCCTCCCGACTCTAGACGTGCCGGCGGCGAAGGCGCCGACCGTCGAGCTTGCGAGCGACAAGTTCCCGAACACCGACCTGGTCAGTACCTCGCGAGGAATTCCGATCATGACGCGCTCGCCGGCGCCGAGCACACCTCCGCCGATCTCGGAGTACGAGTTGCTGTCGTCGCTGCCAAGCCCTCGTCGGATCACGCCGGTGCGAGGGTCCGCTCCGCTCGGCGAAGCCCGGATCCCGACTCGCGAGCTTCCCGCGAAGAAGCGGCTGCCCGCCGACCGCGCCGAGGCCAGGAGCGGCGAAGACATCGAAGACATCGCGCTGCCGAGCGCGCCGACCCGCGACCTCGGTGATCTCGGCGACCTGTTCGGTGGCGCACTCGGGCGTCCGATCACGCCTCCCTCTGGCCCCTCCTCTGGGCACCTCGGGCCACCCCTGTTCGACGAGCTCGCGATCAGCGCGCCCACCCGCGACATCGGCCTGCGTCCAACCCCGGCCGGTCAGGCCAACAAGCAACGCCCGGGCTCGGTCTTTCCCGACGAGGACGCGCCGACCCGTCAGAACGATGCGCGCCAGATTCGCGAGGAGCACGTCACCCAGAAGCTGCCCTCGCTCGGCAAGCAGCTCTCGACCGTCGGTTCGGTCGGGGATGGTACGCGCGCCGACATCGTGCTGCCCTTCGATCCGATCGATGCTCGCAGCGCCTCGATCCTCGACGAGATCGATCTCGACGAGCCGCCGAACGAGGCAAAGGAAGATCGGACCCGCCGCCGGATCAGCGCGCTGATCGAGCGTGGGACCGCGTGGAGCTCGGAGCTCGAGCTCGACAAGGCGGCCGCTGCGGTCGATCTCGCCCTGTCCGAGGATCCGAACAGCGCTCTCGCGCAAAAGCTGATTCATCGCAACCGCGATGCGATCATGGCCATCTTCCAGAGCTTCCTCGGCGACCTCGATCGCCAGCCGGCGCTCGCTCGGCCGCTGCACGAGCTCGCGAACGCACCGATCAGTCCGCGCGCCGCGTTTCTCTTGTCGCGGATCGACGGCATGCTCACGATCGACGAGATTCTCGACGTCTCGGGAATGCCGCGCCTGGAGGCGTATCGTCACCTGACGCAGCTGTTCCTGCGCGGCATCCTCCGTTAGCATCCAAGGATGTCTGATGTTCGTAAGGTGCTGCTCGCATACTCGGGCGGCCTCGACACCTCCGTCGCCGTTCGCTGGCTGATCGAAACGTACAATTGCGAGGTCATCTGCTTCTGTGCCGACGTCGGCCAGGACGAGGATCTCGAAGCGGCGCGCCAGAAGGCGCTCGCGGTCGGCGCCAAGAAGGCGGTCGTTCGCGATCTCCGCAACGAGTTCGTCAAGGACTACGTGTGGCCCGCGCTGCGTGCCGGCGCGCTCTACGAAGGTCAGTACTTGCTCGGGACCTCGCTCGCTCGACCGTGCATCGGGCGCGGCATGATGGAAGCCGCCGATGCGGAAGGCGCCGATGCGATCTCGCACGGCTCGACCGGCAAGGGCAACGATCAGGTCCGGTTCGAGCTCGCGGCATACCACTTCCGCCCCGGCATCAAGATCATCGCGCCGTGGCGCGAGTGGGAGTTCAAGGGCCGCAAGGAGCTCATCGAGTACACCAAGCTCCACTCGATCCCGATCGAGGCCACGCTCGACAAGCCGTACTCCGTCGACCGCAACTTGCTCCACACGAGCTACGAGGGTGGGGTCCTCGAAGATCCCTGGAAGGCGCCGGACCCGAAGATGTTCCAGCGCACCCGCGATCCGCGCGATGCGCCGAACGAGCCGCGCGAGATCGAGATCGAATACGCGAAGGGCGATGCGGTCGCGATCGATGGTCAGAAGATGGATCCGGTCACGCTGCTCTCGAAGCTCAACCAGATCGCGGGCGAGCACGGAGTTGGCCGCGTCGACCTCGTCGAGAACCGCTTCGTCGGCATGAAGTCGCGAGGCGTGTACGAGACTCCAGGTGGCAGCGTGCTCCACGCGGCGCGGGCGGCGGTCGAATCGATCACGCTCGATCGTGAAGTGCTGCGGCTGCGCCAGGATCTGATGCCGCGCTACGCATCGCTGGTCTACAACGGCTTCTGGTTCGCGCCCGAGCGCGAGACGCTACAGCGGATGATCGACGACATCGCGCAACCGATCACCGGCACCGCGCGGCTCCGTCTCTTCAAGGGCTCGATCACCGTGCTCGGCCGTAAGGCGCCGAAGAGCTTGTATCGCCCCGATATCGTCACGTTCGAGGCCGACTCGGTCTACGACCAACGCGACGCGCAGGGCTTCATCAAGCTCAATGCCCTGCGCATCCGGATCCGCGCGGAGCTCGAGAAATAGCTTGCTCGTCACCCGAGTCACGAACGCGATCGCGGCGAAGCACGGCATGCGTGCCGCGCAGCTGCGCGTCGTCGATGGCCCGGATCGAGGGCTCGAGATCGAGCTGCCGGCCGCGGGCGTCGTGCTCGGGACCGAGAAGACCTGCGATGTCGTGATCAACGATGCGTTCGTGTCGCGCCGTCACGTCTCGATCGCGCCCGTCGCGACCGGCTTCCAGATCACCGACCTCGGCTCGCGTAACGGCACGGTGATCGATGGCGTGGCAGTCGGCAAGGTCGTCGCGCCGCCGGGGGTCGCGTTGCGCATCGGCAAGACGCTCGTCCAGCTGATGCCGGCGGACGAGGTGGTCGATATCCCCCCCTCGAAGGCCGATCACTTCGGTGCGTTGTACGGCGGTTCGATCGCGATGCGCTCGGTGTTCGCCGTGCTCGAGCGCGCCGCGAAGTCGGCCGCACCGGTGTTGTTTCTCGGCGAGAGCGGCACCGGCAAAGAGCTGATGGCGCGCGGCGTCCACGATCACTCGCCGCGCAAAGACGCCCCGTTCGTCGTATTCGATTGTGGCGCCTCGACCGAATCGCTGATCGAGAGTGATCTGTTCGGCCACACCAAGGGCGCCTTCACGGGCGCTGCGAGCGAGCGTGTCGGTGCGTTCGCGGCGGCGCATGGTGGCACGTTGTTTCTCGACGAGATCGGTGACCTGCCGGTCGGCCTGCAACCCAAGTTGCTGCGCATGCTCGAGGCCGGCGAGGTCGTGCCGCTCGGCGGTCGCAAGAGCGAGAAGTACGACGTGCGGATCGTCGCGGCGACGCATCGCGATGTCTACGGCGAGGTCGCGCGTGGCGGGTTCCGCGGTGACCTCTACTATCGGCTCGCGGTCGTCGAGGTGCACGTGCCGCCGCTGCGCCAGCGTCGCGAGGATCTCGCGCGCCTGGTCGCGATGTTCCTCGACAAAGCGGGCTCGCCGCAGCTCGCGAAGCAAGTCGGCGGCACCGCGCTCGAACGCCTCGAGCGCTATCACTGGCCGGGCAACGTGCGCGAGCTCCGCAACGTGATCACGCGCGCGGTCGCGCTCGCGGGTCCCGACGACGATTTTCAATCGCTGCCGTTCGTGCTGCGGCCTACCGCCGCTGCGCCCGATGACAGCCCGGCCGCGTTCAAGGCCGACAAGCCGTTTCACGAAGCCAAGGACGCGCTGGTCGCGCGATTCGAGCGCGAGTACCTCGCGGACCTCGTGCAGCGTGCGAACGGCAACCTGTCGCAGGCCGCGCGGATCGCAGGGCTCGAGCGCAAGTTCCTCTACAAGCTGCTCGAGCGCGCCGGCTTGCGCCAGAAGGGCGTGTCCGACGATGGCTCCACCGAGCCGTCGGAGTAGCGCGGTCTTCGAGCGGGCTCTCGGCTATTCGAGCGGATCGGGTGGCTCTTCGGTCGGATGCACGTCGCGCGTCATCACGAGCATGTGATCGACGAGCACGCGTAGGTAATCGGCGAGGGGTGGGCATCGCAGCGTCGAGCTCGCGAGCGCGTTCGCGGTGTTGCGCTGATCGAAGTGCACCGTGTGATCGAGCATGTCGAGGAAGGCGAGCGGGCCTCGGCCCAGGCGCGCGAGCCCGGGCGTGCGCAGGACGGCGCGCGCGAGCACGCGGGGAATCGAGCCGCGCGGAATCGCGGTGTTCGCGTGCGAGGCAACACCTTCGAACACGGCGCGCGCGCTGAGCGGATGCGGGTCGACGAGGTGAAAGGTCTTGCCGGCCGAGCCCGGGCTGTGGGCGATCGCGTGCGCGGCATCGATCACGTAGTCGATCGGCACGAGGTGCAGCGGCGCGTCGCCTCGACCCAGGATCGGCAACCGCATGCCCGAGGCGTTCGTCGCGATCAGCACCATCAAGTAGTAGGGGCCGTCGAGCTTGTCGATCTCGCCGGTCCGGCTATCTCCGACGATCGTCGCTGGCCGGATGACCGTGATCGGCAGCTGGCGCATCGCATCGCGCACGAGTCGCTCCGCCTCGTACTTGGTGCGCTCGTAGCCATTGTGAAACTTCTGGCCGCACTCGAGGTCGTCCTCGTACACCGTGCCGCCCCGCCGACCCGACACCATCGCGGTCGACCAGTGCACGAGGCGCTCGAGCCGCGCCGCATCGCGCGCGAGCTCGATCACGGTGCGCGTTCCACCGACGTTGACCTTGCGGGCGGTCTCGTCGTCGATCCCCATGAAGTAGATGCCGGCGAGGTGATGGATCCAGGTCAGCTGCTTCGACAGCGCGCGGTACTCGCCGCTCGAGAGCCCGAGATCCATGTCGCAGATGTCGCCGACGAGGACCTCCGCGCGCGCGCCGGCGCCGAGCGCGGTGAGGTGCGCCTGCGCGTCCGCGGCGAACTTGGCGCGCGCGAGCACGTAGAGCTTGGTCTCGGGTTCGGCGACGAGCAGCTTCGCGATCATCCGCTTCGCGGTGAACGCGGGGAAGCCGGTAACCAGCGCGACCTCGAGGGTCTCGCTGCGAATTTTTTCAGCAGCGCGCGGGGGTGGGACTGCGATCTTGCCGTGCTTCTGCTCGATCTCGGCAACGATCGCCTCGAGCTGCGCGACGAGGTGATCGAGTTGGCCATCGTTCTGGATCACCCAGGTCGCCACGGCGAGCTTAGTGGCGAGCGGTGCCTGCGCGGCGATCCGCGCGCGTGCATCTTCGATCGAGAAGAGGTCGCGCGCGACCACCCGAGCTTCTTGAACCTCGGGCGCGGCCGCGACAACGATCAAGCCCGCGAGGCTCTCGTGCGCGCGGTTCTCGACGAGCAGCGCGGCCTCGTAGAACACGACCTGCGCGCCGCGGTCACTCGCCTCGGCGAAGGCGCGTGCGCTCGCCGCCGCGATCCGTGGGTGGGTGATCCTGCCGAGGTCGGCGCGCGCGGCCGGATCCCCGAAGGCGATCGCGCCGAGGCGTTTGCGATCGAGCGTGCCGTCCGCGCCGAGGATCGCGGCGCCGAACCGCGCGACCAGCTCCGCGAGGGCCGGTTGCCCGGGCTCGACGATCTGGCGCGCGAGCTGATCGGCATCGACCACGATCGCACCGCGCTCGACGAGCAGCCTGGCGACCGTGCTCTTGCCCGACGCGATCCCGCCGGTCAGCCCGATCACGTGCGTCGTCACGTCCCTTCGGTTACCACGGCGGAGCGAGGGTAGGGTAGCTTTCGCCGGTGCGGACCCCCGTGCTGGCGCTGGTGATGCTCGCGACGCTGGCGAGCGCCGCGCTCGCGGCGCGCCGCGACTGGACCGGCACCGCCGCGTGCGGCGCGTGTCACCCGAAGGAGCTCGCCGCGTGGCAGGCGACCCCGCACGCGAACACGCGGAGCCGATTCGAGGGCAAGCCCCAGGCGGCTTGCCTCGGTTGCCACGGCACCGGTGATGCGCCTGCCGGTGCGGCCATCGCGGTCGAGGTCGGGTGCGAGGCGTGCCACGGTGCCGGGGCGGCCTACGCCGAGGACGACCTCATGCGCGATAAACCGGTTGCCGTCGCGCTCGGGATGGTCGACCTTGCGCAGCCCAGCATCCGGACGGCGGTGTGCAATGGTTGTCACGTTCGTCGTACCAAGAACCGCCCGTTCGATCCGTCCGTGTCGCCACATCCCGTTCCGTCCGTGAAGCCATGAAAGTTCCCGCAGTGTTCGTCACGTCGGCCGCCCAGCCGTCCGATTTTCCATTCGGCACGTTGCCGGAGCTCGCCGTGGTCGGCCGTTCGAACGTCGGTAAATCGACGCTGATCAACACGCTCGTCGGGCACGACGGGCTCGCGCGGACCTCGCGGACGCCCGGTCGTACGCGGCTGGTCAACTGGTTCGAGATCAACAAGAAGTTTCATCTCGTCGATCTGCCGGGCTACGGCTACGCGGCGGTGAATCGCGATCTCAAGGAATCGTGGCGCCCGCTGATCGAGACCTACCTCGCGAAGCGTGACGTCCTCGCCGGCGTGCTCCTGTTGATCGATATCCGCCGCGGCGTCCAAGAAGAAGAGCTCGACTTCATTCCGTGGCTCGCGGCGAAGAAGATTCCGGTCATCGTCGCGCTCACCAAGGCCGACAAGCTGCCGAAGAACAAGCGCACGCTCGAGGTCATGAAGGCCAAGAAGGACCTCGGGCTCAAGCGCGATCCGATCGCGGTGTCCGCGCAGACCGCGGAGGGCATCGAGGCGATGTGGCGCGGTATGCTGAAGATCGTCGAAGCTCCGAAGCAGTGACGCTCCAGATCTCGCCCGCGACCGAGGCCGACCTCGCGGCGATCGACGAGATCGAGTCGCTCTCGTTCAAGGCACCGTGGCCGCACGAGACGTTCGTCGGCGAGCTCGCACGCGAGTGGGCGCGCATCGATGTCGGGCGGGTCGACGACCGGATCGTCGCGTTCAACAACTATTGGATCGTGACGACGGAGGTCCACATCCTCCATATCGCGACCCATCCGGCCGAGCGCGGTCGCGGCTACGGCGCGGAGCTCCTCGGGCACGCGCTGGCCGCCGCGATCGCGACCGGCTGCGTGCTCGCGACGCTCGAAGTCCGGCGCTCCAACAAGGCCGCGATCGCACTCTACGAACGCGCGGGCTTCAAGCCCGTCCATGTCCGCGCGCGCTACTACCAGGACGACGGCGAAGACGCGCTCGTCATGCTGCGCGGTCTAGCGCCAGCCTAGCGCCAGCCTAGAGCGCACCGCGAGACTGCGTACGAACGCGCTGGCGCTAGAAAGTGCCAGTGACTGGAACGCTGGTCGCGGCCGGTGGCCGCGTCGCGTAGTAGATCGAGCCGCCGGCGAGGCCCGCGACGAGCACGCCGCCGATCGCGAGCACGTACCAGTGCGCATACCAGGCGCCGCCCGCGCCCTTCTTCGAGAGGTTCGCGTTGAGCTTGAGCTCGCCATCGGCGGGGAGCGCGATCTTGGTCGTGAACGGCACGTAGCCGTCCTTCTCGACACGGACGGTGTAGCTCGCCGGCGCGTGGAGCTTGAGCGGTGGAATCGGCGTGTTGCCGCGCTTCTCGCCACCGATGGTGACGAGCGCGCCGGCCTGGCTCGAGATGATATCGATCACGCCGAACCGCATGAAGTCGCCCGAAGGCATGATCTTGGTGAGGTAGTAGCCGATCTGATCGTCGTCGGGCGCGGCGCCACTCGCGATCGAATCGGCGACCCGCGCGACGACCGTGCGCTGCGCGACATCGATACGCTGCATCGTGAGGATCACGTCGCCGAGCTCGCTGATCCCGACGAGAATGACCTCCGAGGCTCCGGCCTTTGCACCGATCTTCGCGATGCAGTCCGCTTCCCCGCTACACTTGACGACCGCTTGATCGAGGTGCTCGCCGTAGACGACGCGCATCTGATCTGGCCCGAGCAAGTCGAGCGAGGTCTGGCGCTGGAGCGCCGCGACGATCTTTCCAGCGACCCCTGGCAGCGCGCTCGAGTTCGCGCGGTACTCGAGCACCGCGACTTTGCGCTTCGGGTTCGGATCTGCCTGGGCCAACCCGCCGAACAACCCGCCGAACAACCCGACGAACAGGCACAGCCGGACGAGCGCTCTCACCGGGCTCCAAACAGCGCACCGACCGAGGTCGGCTGGTATTCGCCGAGCGCCGGGGTCTGGCCGACCGGTGCGTCCTCGCAAATCCAGGTCGGGAACTCGTTGCCCGTCGGCGTACCGACCGAGAGGTCGCACTTGGTGCGGACGCGCTGCGCGACCGAGCTGCTCGCCATGTCCATCAGCATCCAGTCGCCGGTGATGGTCCGCAGGCACGGCAGGACGACGTTCCCGTTGCTACCGAGCGCGGTGATGAAGAACGTGTTCGTCGTGATCAGCGAGACGTACTGACCGCCTGGCAGTACGACGAGATCGAGCGGCTGCACCGACAGCGCGCGGAGCACCTGCGCGTGTTGCCGCGCTGGATCGTTCGTCGCGATCATGGTCTCCCGGGGCTCGGGCACGTCGACCTCGGTCGCGGCGCCACCGGCGAGCGGGATCGATTCGACGACCAGCGATGCGCCCGTCGTGACATACCCGAGCTGGATCGACGCGGTCGAGGAGCAGTCGGGCACCGCGGCAGGCGTGCACGGGGTCTCGCCGGAGTTGTTGCCGCATACGGGCAGCGACGGTTTCGTCCCGGCGGCCCACACTTTTTCACCGGAGACGGCGAGCACCGCTGCGCGCGGCAGGGTCGCGATATCGGTGAACGTGCCGTTGTCGTAGCGCGAGACCTTGCCGGTGCAGGGCAGGGCGGCGAACAAGGCTGGCGTGTTGGGCGCCGCCGCGATATCGGCGACCGCCTGACCGAGCGCGACCGGCGTCACGGTGGCTGCGGGCGTGTCGACATCGACCGAGATCAGCGACGACGTGCCGGTGCACGTATCGACCGGTCCGCCGGGCGGCGCGACGCGCGAGATCAAGCCGTACGCGACGACGTGGCCGTCGAGCGTGGGTCCGACCGTGATGCGATCGACGCCGACGCCACCACCGGTGGTGACCGTGCCGGTATCGAGATCGACGATCGAGATGCCGGTCGAGTGCGCGACCGCGATGCGATGGCTGCTCGGGATGGTCGCGGCGTCCTTGATCGTCCCCGGGATCGTGATCGGCGCGCCGGTCACGGTGTTCGTCGCGGTATCGACGACCGAGAGCGTCGTCGCCGACGCGATTACCAGGCGATCGCCGCCGACCGAGACCGTGAACAGTGGCGCGGTGACGCCCGCGAGCGTGCCTTGAAACTTCGGGGCGCGCGCATCGAGCGTGGGGTCGTACGAGTACAGCTTCGTGCCCGAGCTCGTGTAGATGAACGGCTTGCGCACCGGGATCCTGAGCGAGGTCTTTTTGTCGCCGGCGATGTCGATCAGGTTCGGGCCTTCGCCGACACCGACCAGGCGGTTCGAGTCGTCGTGGAACAGCACGTCGATCTGGATCCCTTTACCGATCGGGAGCTCGTCGGCCGAGAAACTCTGCCCGGCCAGAATGCTCGTCCGGGTTTGCGTCCCGATCTCGGCGGAGCTCGCGACGACACTGACCGAGGTCATGCCGGTGGGGCGAAGATCGGGGTCGGTTGGCAGCGAGAGCTGGAGGTCGAGCGCCCCGCTGTTCGTGCACGCGACGGCCAACGAGAGGGTAGCTACCCAGATCCGCATCGGCTTGGCTGGACCCTATCAGACCCTGCCACCCTCCTACAACTGTACGGATCACATGGACTTATAATGAAACACACAGATCACTCGGTGGCGAAAGTGTTCGTTGTGCGGCGGCCCCGACGCGTTAGGATGTCGACGTTGCAGGCATCGGTCGAAAATCCTCAGACCGGCCCGATGGGTCGGATCGAGGGGCTGCCGCAGGTGTTCGGTCGATACCTCCTGGTCCAGCGTCTCTCGCGCGGCGGCATGGGCGAGATCTTCCTCGCGAAGCACGGCCTCGCCGGGTTCGAGAAGCTGTGTGTGATCAAGAAGGTGCTCCCGCACCTCGCGGCCGATGCACA
>JANXOP010000444.1 GCA_025357755.1 Kofleriaceae bacterium
GGCGCGAGCGCGCAGCTCGGCGTCCAGTTCTAAGCAACGCTCCGACAACTCTTGGACGAAGCGAGCCGGCCTTGGGGTCGGCTCGCTTCGTTTTCGGGTGGTCGGTCGGTTTCGGCGCCTGGCCTCGGCTGTCTATCGCGAGAGACGATCTGCGGACTGATCACTCAGGGCCTCACTCTGTATCTCTCGATGATCACGTCGCGCTCCTCGTCGGAAGCGCTGGCACGTTGCCTGCTCTAGTAGTCGACAAGCACCGTTACCCACCACCACCAAGGGACCCACAGCGCCATGTCGAACCAGAATGATCCGTTTAGCTCCATCGACTCTGCAGACCTCAACACCGTCGCCGGCGGCACCGCACGTGTCGCTTCGGGCGGAGGCGCATCCTCGGGCTCGAACGACGCGCTGATGTCGATGATCACCGAGATCGGCAACTCGATCAAAGACCTCGCCTCGAACAACGGCGGCGGCAGCGACTCGATGATGCAGATGATGATGATGATGATGATGATGGGTGGCGGCGGCGGTGGCGGCAGCTCGAGCGGCGGCTACGCGGGCTACTCCGGTCAGCCGACGTACGTGTCGGTCTCGGCGAGTGGCAATGGCGGCGGCGGCGGCTGCGGTTGCAAAGGCTGGTAACCCACGCCCGACCGCGGGCTCTCGAGACAAACGGCGCCCTGGTGGCGCCGTTTCTAGTTCCGGATCGTGGTGCCTGATTTGTTGGTGAATTTCGCGATCGCTTCGATCGCCTACCTGAGAGAGCAAACGGATCTTTCTGCAGACGTATGGTTTCGGTGACATCGGCTCGAAGATCCAGCGGCACGCCGACTGCACTGAGACTCGACATGTACGACTTCGAATCCATCAACGCCGAACAGCTCGTCACGAGGACGGATGTGGTGTTGCGCGGAGATCTCGCGAAGCGTCGAGCCGCTGCGCTCGCACGCGGCTCGAAGAACTTCACCGTCGCGGCGCGCTTCGCCGCGATGCGCAGCGAGATTCGTTCGGCAGGCGCCCACGAGGATCGCACGGTGTTCGTGCGCCAGATCCCGAGGACGCGCTCGCGCTACGTGTTCTGTGCAGTCGCCACGCTCGCGTGGTGCTGCCTCGCGGCTCTCTCTCTTCACATCTAACTCGTCCAGACCCTCCAGCCAGCTCACCCTCAACCAGGAACCGACCATGACCAAGATGCTCAAGACCCCGTTCATTTCGATCGCCCGCAACGACCTCGACTTCGTCAGCGGTGGCGTCACTCGCACCGCGAGTGGCGGCAGCTCGACGGACTCGAACAGCCAGCTCCAGATGATGGTCTCGCAGATCGGTGACTCCATCAAAAGCCTCGCCGCGAACAACCAGAACAGCTCGTCTTCGAGCTCGATGATGATGCCGATGATGATGATGATGATGGGCCAGGGTGGTGGCAGCGCCTCGGCTGCGGCCGCGGCTCCTCCTCCGGCGCCGCCCGCGGGCACGTTCGTCAAAGTCAACGTGTAAGGAATCGCCATGAATGGCGAATCTTTCGAGACCGTAGCGAACCCCGCGCTCGAGACCGTCGTCGGTGGGCGTACGACCCAGCTGCCGCAGAAGCCCGCGGACCCCGCACTCTTGCAATCGATCGCGCAGCTCGCGCAGACCGTGCAGCAAGTCGGTGCAGGGCTCGCTCAAGCAGGTCAACAGAGCCAGCAGGGTATGTCGCAGATGATGCAGCAGATGATGCAGGCCAAGCAGGGCAAGTAATCAGGAGAAGATGATGGAAGAGATCAACAGCGACGAGCTCCAGCACGTGATCGGCGGCGCCGATGGCGGCTTCAACTGGCAAGGCATGCTTCAGAGCGTCCTGCAGGGCGCGGCACAAGGAGGCCAGTCCGGCGGCGCGAAGGGCGCGGGCCAAGGCGCGCTGCAAGGCTTGATGAGTCAGCTACCGAGCATGCTCGGCGGCATGATGGGCGGCGGGGGTGCCGGAGGGATGGGCGGCATCATGAGCATGTTCAGCGGCATGATGGGCGGCGGCCAGCAAGGCAGCGCCGCGCAGCCGCAACAAGCAGCGGCGCCCGCGAGCGGTGCTGAATAGATCCGCTCGACGCTACTCTTCGGTCTACTCGTCGAGCTACTCGTCGGTGAGCGGCAAGCCGAGTTGGGCGGGATTCGCAGCGGGCGCTGCATCTCCGAGACGTACGGTGCCCGACTCGTCGATGTAATTCGCGGCGAGCCGCTGCGCGGCGATCGGATCGATGTTGCCGAGCCGCTCGAGGGCGGCGGTCACGATCTCGCTCCACGCGATCGATTTGCGACCGCTGTCGACGAGCGTCGCTTCGATATCGCGCGCGACGCGTCGCAGATCTTCATCGCGCACCAGCGGGCGGTGGGCAGCTACGCGTTGCAACGAATGAAACAGCTTCTCGCCATCGAACGGTTCGAGCTCGCCGTCGCGCTTTTGGACCTTGAGTCCGGGCGCGCCGACCTTCTCGTAGGTCGTGAAGCGACGCTTGCACGCCGTACACACGCGACGACGCCGCAACCCGTCCACGGTGACGCGGGTCTCGGTCACGCTCGAATCGCCGCCGCAGTACGGGCACTGCACCCGCGTAGTCTAGCGGGCAGAACGCGCGCAGCGAAATTTCCCCATCAAGCTAGGTGCGCCACCGGTGTCCGAAAACCGGTAGAACACGTCGCCATCTACCGCGAGTCCCTCGGGAAATCCGCCGCCGAGCGACCCGATCGGGGTGATCGTGGCGCGCTGAGGATCGCGCCAGTTATCGATGCGCGACACGGTCGAGAGGCCAAACAAGTTGTTGGCGACGTAGAGCGCGCCGCTGGCGTCGAACGCGCAATCGGCGAGGTGCCCGGGTGCGGCGACCTCGATCGAACGATCGTGGCTCACGGCGAGCGGGTCGCCACCGAGCGCATACAGGTGGCCGTCGGCCTTCGCGGCAGCGAACCCAACCCCGTCGACGAGGCAGATGCCCTCGTAGTTGCGACCGCAGTTGGTGCGCGTGCCGTCGCAGACCATGCCGGAGCCGCTCGGTGGTCGATCGCCGATGCCGCCGTGGACCGCATTCGGCGGCAGATCGACCGGACCGAGTGCGGTGGGGCCAGCAACGAGCTCGAAGCCGCCCTGGACCCGCTTCCACTCCAGGGTCCAGCCCGGCGACGTGATGCCGATCAGGTGCTCGCCGCGGATGGCGAGACCCTCGAGGTCGTCGGTGCTGTGGTTCAGCGGCAGCAGGCCCTGCTCGACGGTGGCGCCGGTCTCGGGATCGATCAGGCCGTACGCGCCGTGATTGCCGCTATCACTCACGACCACGAGGCGGCGTTTGCCGTCGATCGTCATCCACGCGGCGCCGCTCGCCTCGGGCACGGGCGTCGAGGCCGCGAAGGGCAGCGCCTCGCAGGTCCACGGCTCGCCGACCACGTCGGGTGCGGCTGCAGGCTTGGCGATCACGGATGGCGGTGGCGCGGCTGCCGGGACGGGCGCGTCTTTCTTACCGCAGCTCGCAACCAACCCGAGGATCGCTACGCGCGGCCACACGCCTGCGCTATAGCATCTGCGTCGAGACGATGCCGCGGTACCTCGTCAAAGAGATGTTCGGCCCCACGCTGCAAGGCGAGGGCGCTCACGCCGGCCGACCGTGCGTGTTCTTGCGGTTCGCGGCCTGCAACCTCGCGTGTACGTGGTGCGATACCGATTTTGCGGCCGAGGGCGCCGTGAAGCTCGACGCCGCCGACATCGTCGCGCGCCTGCTCGAGCTCGACGTGCACCAGGCGCGCATGGTCGTGGTCACCGGCGGCGAGCCCACGCTGCAATGGGATGCGCCGCTCGCCGAGGCGCTGCGTGCAGCAGGTTTTCGCACGCACATGGAGTCGAACGGCACCCATGCGCCGGCCGCCCCGGTCGACTGGCTGACGGTCTCACCGAAGCCGCAGTTTCATACCGGCTCGCTCGCGCTGGTAGGCCAACCGGTCTCCGAGCTCAAGGTCGTCGTCGACGACACCGTCGACGAAGCGACGCTCGCTGGCTACGAGGCGCGCTATCCGAGCGAGCACTACTTCGCGCAGCCGTGCATGACGGCGGCCTATCCCGCGAGCCTCGCGCGCACGATCGCCCTGGTGCAGGCGCGCCCGCGCTGGCGGTTGTCCCTGCAACTTCACAAGATCCTGGAGATTCCGTGATTCCACGCATCGTTCGCATGGTCACCGAGCGCTTCCATCGCGACGCCGACAATCGGCCGCTGCGGGAGAGCCGTACGCCGAGCGAGTTTCTCCATCCTGGCGACATCGAGCATCGCAAGTGCCCGTACAGTGGCTCGCGGCAATTTCACGCCAAGCCGATGAACGTGTCGGCGCTGCGCCAGGCGTCGACGCACTGGGACGAGGTGACCGACGCACTCGCCGTCTTGCGCTCGGCCTATGTCACCGCGCGCCGCGGCGCCGCCGAAACGCCCGACCTGATGGACCTGTGGCGGATCTCCCAGCTCGGATCTGCGCTGCCATGGTGGTTCATCCTCCGCGACGAACCGCTCCCCGGGTATGCGGCAGCGCTCTCGAAGGCGACGCTCGGCGTCGGCATCTGGGCGCAGCAGCTCCTCATGCGCGAGCTCTCTGGCGCGTGGACCGAGCCCGTGTTCACCGCCGCGGTGATCGCCCAGCTCGCCGAGGAGTCCGGCACGCTGATCGGCGCTCACGAGGTCTGCGCCGGCTCCGACAAGATGCTGTCGCGGTTCTTCGAGGTCTATCTCGAGACCACCCCGGGCACGGGGGCGCTCGCAGGATCGCGCGACGAGGTCCTCCGGTTCGGTGCGCACTACGCGAACTTCAAGTTGCTGATGTGGATCTACTTTTCGGCGCGCCGCTATCTGCTCGCCGAGATCGGGACACCAGCCGCGCTCGAGCTGTTGACCCGCGGCGCCGAGCCTCCCGACTTCTTCATCTTGGAGCCTCAGGCCCTCGCGCAGATACCGCCTGTCATGCGCAAGGTCTGGTTCGACAAGCTCGCGACGCTCGTCGTCCCGTTCGCCGACAGCGACGCGGGCTTCGCCGTCAATGCGCTCCAGATCGCGGCGGCGATGGGCGAGAAGGCCGCGCCCGCGACGACGTTCGCGAAGCTCGATCAGATCTTTCTCTCGGTCGTGCGCGATACCGAAGCCGGGCTCGGCGGCGATCCTTCTTCGATCACGCCGGAGATCACGGACTCGCTGATCGCCCCCGGCACCCGCGCTGTCTTCACCACGTAGCAGCTTGCGGCCGTCGGTAGGCACGGATCGCGACGCGGCGCGTGTGGTGTCCACGAGTTGCGCGTGGCACGCAGCGTGCTCTTAGCCAACCCAGCTGCTGACCGCCAACTTGGTGGTGGTGCCCGTGATGACGGTCAGCAGCGATCTGGTTTCCACGAGCGGCTCGGGTTGATCCCCGGGCCGCCGTCGGTTTCGGCGCCCGATCGCGAAGTCGCCCGACTTCGCGCGAGGTCGAGTAGCTACTCGGGCAGCCGCCAACCAGCGACGTCGAGTTGCCTCTGTCGGGTTACGCGCGGCTCGGTGATCAGCTAGACGAGTCAACGACTTACGCATGGCACGCATGCTGCTCTAGTGGTTCAGCGTGCGACCGGCCGCCGGCGCGATTTTACTTTTCAACAGCGAGGCAAGACGTGCGAGCTACATCCAGCCCAACTCTCGGATCCATTGCGTTGCGCCGCCTGCGTGGCGGTAGCGTGCGCAGGCCTGCGACGAAAACAGATCGAAGCGCGGGCTCGTTCGATGACCCTGACTTCGATCACAGCGACACGAAGGTCGACTTCGCTCAGCCGACCGCGCGCGATCGCTAAACGCTACTTGTTGCGTTCGGGCGACTTGGTAGCGACGGTCTGCGAATCGGGACGGCGCAGCAGGATCGCGGCCTTGTCCTCGAGCACGCGGAAGGTGAACGACTCGGTGATGTAGAGCTCGACCTCTTTGCGATCCGAGCCCGCGTAACCGACCGAGAGATCCTTGCCGACGGTGAGCTCGAAGTCACCTCCGCGCGTCGTCAAGAGGACGGCGCCGCCCTTCAAGGCCGGAGCCCAGACGATGCCGCCATCGATGATGTTCTCTTCGATGCGCTTGCGCAGCGGATAGCCATCGACGCCAGCGCCGATCAGCTCGTCATACGCTTCGATGCCCGCGGCAAGTGCGTACGGTCCGTTGACCCCCGCGAGCCGGAGTACTTCCTTGGCGGCTTCGATCGCGCGCGGCCAGTCCGAGACCGAGGCAACATCGATCGGCTTGTGCGGGCTCGACGGGATGATGCCTTCGATCTGACCATCCTCGAAGCCGTGCCAGATCGCCGAGTCCTCGGCGTGAGCGACGCGCTCGGCGGTCTCGATCACGGGATCGAGGTCGAGATCCTTCGCCCCGCGCTCGGCGTAGTCGAGCTCGAGGATCGGCAGCACCATCGGCGAACGAAGCTCGACGAGCGGCTTCACTTCACGAACGGCGTAGCGAACGCCTTCGATCGTGCCCTTCTCGAGGTGCTCGAGGTGGCCGGTGTTGACGCCGCCGAGCTTCCAGCCGAACGGGCCGGCGAAGTCGACGAGCTTGCGGCCAGCAAGATGCAGCTCGAGGACGCGTTTCGCCTCTTCGTCGATCTGTTCCCAGGCGTCGGTGGTGATCGGGGCTAGGTCACGCTTCAGCAAATCCATTACCGCTTTCCTTTCAAGCTGCCGATACCGAGAGAGGGGGACTCGGCGCCCTTCTTCTCGCCGCCGCCGCCACCGCCGGCCGTCGCCTGCTTCTCGACCTCGGTGATCGGGCCGGTCGTATTCAAGTACGTCTTCAAGTTTGCGCCGACCACCGGATTGTGGCGACGGATCCACTCGAGCGTCATGATCGCGTGCTCGATCTCTTCGTTCTTGTTGTGCACGAGCACCGCCGCGAGATCGCTATCGGTGCACGCCTCGGCGCGCTGCTGATACCAATCCACGGCTTCCAGCTCTTCGCGCAAAGAGACCAATGCGCGGTGCATGTTCTTCGTGTCCTCGGAGAGGAGCTCGATAGGCTCGTGATAACTCTCGCTGCTCATGCCCGGACCATATCACCGGGTTTCGCGGCCGCAGCTGGCGCACAGCACGGTTCTGACCGTGCGCTGGCGCTCGATCAGGAGCCGCTCAGGTGTCGGTTCGGTCGTGGTAATCGCCGCGAATCATGGCGAGCGCGATGACCCCGGTGATCAACACCGCCGGGATGATCATCGCGACCAGCAGGTGCACGTGCAGGATGCCGCGGATTTTCGGCGCACCAAAAAACGTCACCGCGCCGAACACGACGAGCGTCGAGATCATCACCGACCACGCCGCGCGCGAGCAGCGCCACGAGAAGTGCGCGAGCACGGGCAACAGGCCGCCGATGATCAACAGCGTCACGCCGAGCACACCGGTCAGGCCGGCGACGAGGGCCGCGATGCCTGCACCGAACGAGCACACGCCGACGATCACGGTCAGCGCGTGACCGAGGACGCGGGGGGTCTTGTTCGGATCCATAGGGAGATACTACTTCTTTCGCTTGAACAACGAGCCCCAGAAACCGCGCGGCTTGTCGTCGCTGGAAGGTGTCGGGTGCTGGGAATACGCGTCACCCGGCGGCGGTTCGGGCTCGGAAGCCTCGATGATCTCGAGGACCTCCATGCGCGGTTCTGTCGGCGTGTCGAGCTGCCCCGACGAGCGCCGCTGTGCCTGCACCGCGAAGGCGGGGCCGGGCTGTGCCTCGAGCGCCGTCAGGGTCTCTTCCTGCTCCTTCGCGTATTCCTTGCGGAACAGCTGGCGCATGAACTGGCGCAGCTCCTTCGGATCGAAGCGATAGCCCGCGATCAACGAATCGAGATCCGCGGCGAGCTGGGCCGCGGTCTGATAGCGATCGGCGACATCGCGCGCGAGTGCCTTCTGCGCGATCGCATCGAGCTCCGGCGTGACGCGGCGATTGAAGCCCGACGGCGGCGGCACCTCGGCCTTGCGCACCTTCTCCATCAGCGCGAACTCGGTGTCGCCGCGGAACAGCTTCTCGGTGGTGAGCATCTCGTGAAGGATGATGCCGGCGGAGAACACGTCGGTGCGCGCATCGAGCGGCATGCCGCGGATCTGCTCGGGCGACATGTAGCTGAACTTGCCCTTGAGGATCCCGATCTCGCTCGTGAACTTCATCAGCGCTTGCGCGATGCCAAAATCGAGGAGCTTGACGTCGCCGTCGTACGACATCCGCACGTTCGAAGGCGAGACATCGCGGTTCACGATGTTGAGCGGGCGACCATCGGGACCCAGCAGCGTGTGTGCGAAGTGCAGGCCTTCGGCGATCCGCGCGGCGATGTAGACGGCGTGCGGGACCGGGATGCGTTGCTGGGTCTCCTGGCAACGGCGGAGCACCTGCGTGAGGTCGCGACCCGCGACGTACTCCATCGCGATATAATGGCGGTTGTCGCTCTGGCCGATCTCGACGGTGTCGACGATGCAGCGGTTCGACAACATCATCGCGAGCTTGCCCTCGCGATTGAACATGTCGATGAACCGAGCCTCGCGTGCGAGCTGCGGTCGCATGACCTTGACGGCGAGCAAGCGGTTCGGGCCGGTCGGCTGCTGCAGGCGCGCGCGATAGACCTCGGCCATGCCGCCGCGGGCGATCAAACCCAACAGGTAGTACTTACCGAACGCGACCGGATCGTTCGGTGCACCCGGCTGCATATTGCCCGCTTGGGATGGGCGCTCCGAGACCACGTCGGCGCGACCCTACCACGTCACCACGAGGCGCTGGCCTGGCTCGATCTGAACCAGGCGCTCCTCGGTGCGTAAACCGGAATCGTCCTTGAGGACCATCTTCAACTTGCGGCCATCGGCAGCGACGGCAACGCCGATCTCCGCCGAGGTGATGCCGAGGTCGACCATCGTACCGGGAGCCTTCGCATTCTCGAGCGCGATCCGTCCGAGCGGGTGGTCGAGCTTGTTCGCGATGATCGCCCAGCGAAACGTCATCGCGGCCGGCTTGCCTGGCTCCACGGTCGCGTATTCGAACAGCGCCATCTCGTACTTCGGATTGAAGCACAGTCCTTTGTAGTTACCGGGCGCCACGACCAGACCCTTCTCGGGGAGCTTCGTGCTGATCTTCTGACGGTTCACCCAGAGCTCGCTACACGGCAGGCTCGAGCTGACCAGCAGGGTGCCGAGCGCGTCTCGGTCCTTCGCGAGCTCCTCGCGGACGACATCGGCGTTCGGACCGAACGGGCGCTGGACGAGGTAGCGCCGATAGAGCTCGCGCTTGCGCTCGGCCGCGTCGAGCTTGTCATACGTCGCGCCGAGCTCCTTGAGAAAGCCCGGTTGATCGGGCGCGAGCGCGTAGCCGATGTGAAAGGCGACGAGCGCATCGCCATAGTTCTTCGCGCTGAACGCGCGGCGCGCGGTCGCGAACGCGACCTTCGCCTCGGCGATGAACGGTGCGAGCGCGAGCTTCTCCGCGAACGGATCGGGCGCGCTCGAGAGTCGCGTCGCTTCGGCGAGCGCGTCGCTCTTCTCTTTGCCGTCGCTCGCACTCGCGTAGATCGCCCAGGCATCGGCCGCATCGCTGTTCTGTCCGGCCGCGGCCCACAACAGGGCGAGCTGCTTTTGCTCGGCGCTGCCCGGACCGCGTGCGACGGCGAGCGCTTGGTAGAGCGGAATCGCGTGCGCATAGTCATGCGCCTTCGCGGCCTTCTCGGCCGGCTTGACGAGCGCGGCCGACAGCTCGGTCCGCGGCTTCTTCGTCACGACGGTTTGATAGAGTTCTGCGGGTGGATTACCGTCGGCCTGCGCCGACCCAGCGCACGCGATGATGATGAACGCCGCGACCACGTGCTCCCTCACAGCGGGTATCCTAGCGCAGGACGAGGTGCTCGCCCGACCCCGAGTCAGGTGATAGATTTCTCTGGGCGCATGCAGGTCGTCATCCTCGAGCGCAACAAGCTGGTCGGTCGTAAGGTCGCGAGGCAGTTCGCGGCGATCGGTGCGACCGTGACCGTCGTCGAGGAGCCGGGCGCGGCGCTCCTCGACGGAGCCGACGTGTTGTGCGGGGATGCCTTCGACGCCGAGTGGATCGCCGAGCAGGTGCGCGCGCAGCCGAAATTGCGCGGTGTGTTGTGGACGGCCGAGCCGCTGAAGCGCTCGCTGCGTTACCTCGAGGGCATCGATCACGTGCTCGGGCGGCGCGATTTCGAGTCGCCCCCACGGCCGTGGGAGGTCCTCATGATCGCGCGTCGGATCGCCGGCGGCCGGGCCCCGATCGCGGGATTCGTGGACTGGGGCGCGGAGGTGACCGAGCTCGCGGTGCGCTCTCCCGCCGAGCGCGATGCAACCGTGCTCGCGATCAGCGCAAAGATCGGCACGCTCGCGGTGCCGCAGCGCGTCGTCGAGATGCTCGGCGAGCTCGTCCACGAGCTGATCATGAACGCGCTCTACGATGCGCCCTGCGATGCCGGGGGGCGCGCGCTGTACGCGGCCAATCGCAAGACCGCGATCGTGCTCCCCGAAACCGACCGTGCGATCGTTCGGCTCGCGTGTGATGGCTCGCGCCTCGTGCTCCAGGTCCGCGATCCTTTCGGTCGGCTCGAGCGCCACCATGTCTTCGACGGGCTCGCCCGCGGCCTGGCCGGTGGCGAACAAGATCGATCCCACGGCGGTGCAGGGTTGGGGCTGTTGATCTGTCATCACGCGACGAGCGCGCTGTTCTTCGATGTCGTGCGAGGTACCTCGACCGAGGTGACCGCCGTGTTCGAGCTCGAGCTCAACCTGCGCGAGCTGCGAACGCAGGCCAAGTCCCTGCACTGGTGGTCGACGTGATCGAGCGTTTCTCCGACGGCGGGATCACGTGCCTCAAGTTCGCCGGCACGATCGACGAGAGCTTCGCGGGGATCCAGGCTGCAGCGGGCATCGCGTGCGAGACCCTCGTGCTCGATCTCGGCGGCGTGCGAAAGATCTCGTCGTTCGGGATTCGCGAGTGGGTCGACTTCATCACCGCAGCCGCGACCGGCGCGAAGTCGATCGTGATGATCGAGTGCGCGCCGAAGGTCGTCGATCAACTCAACATGGTCGCGAACTTCGCGGGCTCGGCACGCGTCTACAGCTTCTATGCGCCGTTCCGCTGCGACTACTGCAACTCCGAGCATCGCGTGCTGCTCGAGGTCGGCAAGGACTTCGACGCGATCAAGGCGATGAAGCTGGGCGAGCGTCCGTGTCCGACATGCAAAGAGAGCATGTACTTCGATGACGACGGCGCGACGTTCTTCTCGTACCTCGTCGGCCAGGGCGCGTTCGCACTCGAGCCCGCCGTGATCGCGTTCCTCGCAGCGAAGCTCGATTATCGGATAGCGACCGCGGAGGCGAAGCTCAAGATCGACAAGGTCATCGAAGGCCGCGTGACGTATCTGCGGCTGACCGGCGGCCTCGACGGCGCGTTTCCGCGCGACAAGCTCGCGGAGGGCCTCGAGGGCATCGTCATCGTCGATCTGAGTGGCGTCACGCGGATCGATCCGGCGGGTGCTGCTGAGTGGCGGAGCTTCCTCGCGCAGGTCACTCCGCCCATCGATCTCCTCGGCGTTCAGCCGCCGATCCTCGAGAAGATCTGTCGCTCCGAGGATCTCGGGCCCAAGACCCAGGTGCTCGACTGCATGCTGCCATACGCGTGCAAGGCATGCGGTCACGCGACCACCCGCACGATCGAGATCGCGGAGCATCGTGCGGTGCTCGAGTTCGCGACGGCGCCGGAGCTGCCGTGCCCACAATGCAAGGCGCCGACGCAGACCACCGCGAGCGAGGCGCAGATGGTGATCTTGCGCGGCTTGCCGGTGCCTTCGATCTCTGCCGAGCTGGCGCGCACCGTCGCCGCGCTCCGGGTGCGTCGGCTCGACAAGCGGGTCTCGGCAGCCATACTGCCCTTGGTCGCACTATCTCCGACGCGCGGTCACCGCACGGCGATCCTGCTCGCGATCAGCGTGCTCGTCGTCGTCGGTGCGATCGCGGTGCTCGCCTACGTGAAGCTCACCGCGAAACCTTCGACAACCCAGCCGGTCACGCGCAGCGCCGAGACCCGCCCGAGCTGGATCCGCGACACCAAACCCGGCGGTGCGACGTGCGTGCACGACCCGGCGCTCCATTGCACCGGAGTCTCGCAGCCGCTCGCGAGCCAGGTCGAAGCCGAGGACGAAGCGAGCGACGCGGCGTACGAGGCGCTCGCGTTCGAGCTCGCGAAGGCGCCGCCCGAAGTGACCGAACCGCGCACCGCCGCGTTCGCAGCCGTTGCGCGCGATCCGCAGAGCGCGCAAGCAATGCGCGATCTTCATGACGGTCGACACGCGGTCGCACGTCTCGTCAAGCGGAGCGCCGGCCCGATCGACGCGCGCTACTGGGAACAATTCTCGACCAGCGATGGGCCGAAGTTCATCGCCTACGCGCACGTCGTCGCACGCGCGGCCCTCGCGACCAAAACCTCACTCCACGAGGCAAGCGCGCTCGGAGCGACGGTGAGCGACCTCGCACCCGAGCTCGCATGGCGCTTCCCGAAGCTCGACCACGGTGCGGTCGTCACCAAGCTCGACCACGGGCCACTCCAGGAGCTCGGACTCTCCGAGCGCGCGATCGTGCTCGCGATCGCGGGTCACGATGTCACCGATGCCGCGATGTTCGCGAAGCTCGCCGAAACCGAATATGCGGCGCTCGTCGAACGGGGCGGCACGTTGCGCTTGCTCGTCCAGACGGACAGCGGTGACCCGCGCGAGCTCGCGACCCAGATCGCGGGCAAGCAGGTCGTCGCTCCTGAACCCACCCGTCCTGTCACCCGACCCGTCGATCATTCGCAAGGCGTGAACGTCTGGGACCGCTTCGATCTCGACGCGCACAAGCACTGACGCGAGGTGCCCGGAGTGAGCGTGGGCGCTCGTCGAGCGCAGAGATCCCAGCCCCAACTGCGAGGATCGCGAAAAACCTCGTCGAGGATCTGATCGGTCGTCGTCGGCGCGACGCTTGCTACTCCGGTGTTGGTGCCCGAACAACCAAATCCTCCGACGCAGGAACCCGAGATTCCACCGCAGACCCAGCCTCCGCGGCCCGAGTCCGCGCCCGAGCCATCGTCTCCCCCCACGGAAATTCCGAACAGTGAACCCAACCGACCCGAAGGCCCCGGCGAAGTGATCGACTAGTGCTCCGACCGCGGGGATCTGAGCGTGTCGTATCGGAAGACGCGTCGTGCGTCTTTCACGCGAAACTTCCAGCGGATGGGCATGCCCGCGCACGACGCACCGCGCCTCCACTTACGGACTTCGTGACGGAGCATC
>JANXOP010000054.1 GCA_025357755.1 Kofleriaceae bacterium
GTCGATCTCGCGCCACATCGAGGCGAACTTCGCGTCGGGCACGTCGTCGGCAGCGAGCTCGAGGCGACCGCGTACGAGCTCGCCGAGCTCGTGCAAGCCGTCGATCTTGAGCTGACCGTCGGCGCCGAGCTCCGTCGTCGCTTCGCCATCGGCGTGCTCCATCAAATCTAGATCGCGATCTGTACTCACGACCGGCTCCCCGACGCCGCAGCGTCATCCATTTCACCCTCGCCGCTCGCGTCGGCCGGCAGCGTTGCACCGTCGACGAGATCGACGAGCTGACGCTGCATGTTCTTTCGCGCGTGAAACAGCCGCGACATGATCGTGCCCTTCGAGCAGTTCATCGCCTTGGCCATCTCTTCGTACGACAGGCCTTCGAGCTCGCGCATCACGAGCACGGACCGGTGATTTTCCGATAGCAAGGCGAGCGCCGCGTCGATCCGAGCACGGATCTCCTTGTCCATCAACGCCCGGCTGGGGTTGCCGCCGAGCACCTTGGGGAGGAGCCCTTCGTCCGCAGCCTGGTCGAGGTGGGTCTCGTCGAGCTCGACGGGACTCACCCGACGATGCTTGCGCAGGTGGTCGATGGCGAGGTTCATGACGATCCGGTACAGCCAGGTGTAGAAGCTTGAGTTGCCTTCGAATTTGTCTAAGTACTTGTGAGCTTTGATGAAAGCGTCTTGAACGACGTCGAGGGCGTCTTCCTGATTCCGCACGACGCCAACAGCCAGGGCATAGGCACGGCGGTGGTACCGCTCGAAGAGGGTGCGGAACGCCTCGCGATCGCCACGTTGTGCGGCGAGTACCAGGTCCCGATCGTCGACAGCTTCACGTCCAGTGGACGAGGGCTGCCCTCCCTTATTCACGCTCACTTGACGAGGAGTTATATCACCGCCATAGGCCCGGCATCCCGGTGAGGTCATAATCGAGCGACACGTGGCGGAGGTGCGTACATCGACGGAGCTAGCCGAGCTAGCGGAGCGCAAAGACCAACCAACGCAGATTGGCGGGTTTTTGCAGCGCGTGCGAGGCCTCGTCTATCGCCACGAGGCCAAGCGCGCCTCGTTCACCGCGATCGCAGCCCTCGGTGGGCTCGCGCTGGTGTTGCCCTTGATCGGTCACGCCGCGTCGACGAATCGCCCCCTCGCGATGGCCGTGCTCGGCATCGGCGGCCTGCTCGCGATCCTCGTCGCGATCGCCGCGACCGTGATCGGATGGATCGCACCGCGCCGGTCCTATGCGCACGATCGCGAGCTCGCACGTTGGGTCGGCCGGCGCCATCTGCCGGTCGCATCGGATCTGTTGTCGTCGGTCGAGCTCACGAGCTCGCCCGATCGCGTCGCTGCGCCCTCGGGAGATCTGGTCGGTGCCTTGATCGCCTCGACCACGGCGCAGCTCGAGAAGCTCGAGCCCGTCGCGTTGCTGCCGACGCACGAGATCGTGCGCGCGCGTGCGTGGATGCTCGGCGCGCTCGCCGCGAACCTCGCGCTCGTGGTGATCGTGCCGCACTTCGTCGCGCTCGGATGGCGATCGTTGGTCGCCGCGCCGCCCGCACCCTTCGACGGTGCCGAGCTCTCCGCGGTGCCGCTGGTCGGCGATCTCGGCGTCACGCTGACCGCCCCCGCGTATGCCAAGCGCAAGATCGTCGAGCTGCCATCGTCGTCGGGCGATCTGCGTGGCTTGCCCGGGACGGCGGTCGCGTTCAAGGCCAAGTTGCTCGTGCCTGCCACCGCAGCCGAGCTCGTGATCGAGCCGCTGGCAGGGACCGCAGGCACGCCCAAGCCCATCCCCGCGAAGATCGAAGGCGACACGCTCACCGCCGCGTTCACGATCGAACACTCCGCGCGCTACCGCTTCGCCGTCACCGATCCCAGCGGGGCCCGTTCGATCGAAGCGACGCCGCGCGCGATCGAAGCCGAGGTCGATCAGGCGCCGACCGTACAGTTGATGGCGCCCGGCGATCCTCTCGATGTCTCGAACTTGAAGTCGGTCGAGCTCGCCTACGTGATCGAGGACGACTTCGCCATCACCTCGGCCGAGCTCGTATGGGAGGCCGGCAAGGATCGCGGACGTAAGCCGATCGGCCTCGCTGGCCAGCCGATCCAGGGCGCGCGCGCGCAGGGCAAGCTGACCTGGGACATCGCCGAGGTTCAGGTCCAATCCGGCGGTGAGGTTCGCTACTGGATCGAAGCGAAGGATAACGACTCCGTCGGTGGGCCGAACCTCGGCAGGTCGCGCGAGCTGCACCTCCGCGTGATCTCGCCGCGCGAGCGCCACGAGGAGACCCTGAACCGCCAGCAAGCGGTCGCCGAGAAGGTGTTGAAGAACCTGGGCGCGCGGCTGGTCGGCCCGGGTGATGACATCGCGATGCGCGACGAGCTCGAGCATCAGATGCGCGACGCGATCGTCGAGCTGCGCTCGGTAAGTGCGGCGTTCGAAAAAGATCCGCACGCGTCGGATCTCATGCGCAAGTCGCTCGCGGCGATGAGCGAGCGGCTCGACAAGCTCGCGAGCTCCGAGCAACTCATCGAATCGAAGTTCGTGGCAAAGGGCGCGACGAAGGCGAAGTCCGGCACGTTCGGCGTGATCGATCCGAAGATCATCGGCGAGCTCGAGGACGACACGATCAGCCTCGCCGATTGGTTGGATCGCGAGCGCGTCGAGGGCCTGCTCGATCTCACCGACGAGATCGCGGCGCACCAGAAGCGGCTCGCGGATCTCCTCGCGCAGTACGCGCGCACCAAGGATCCGCGCTTGCTCGAGGAGATCGATCGCGAGATGCGCGCACTCGATCGCACGTACGCGGAGCTCCAGAAGCATCAACAGGGCATGCCCGAAGATGTGATGGATCAATACGTCAGCCGTGATGCGGTCCAGGCGCAGCAAGGCTCGAGCTGCATGGCCGAGGTCGCGGCGCTCGTCCACGCGGGCAAGACCGCGGCGGCGCAAGCCAAGCTCGAGACCTGCCAGCTCCAGCACCAGCGCGCCTCGGCGTCGCTCGAGGGCTCGCTCGCGCAGCTGCGCGGTGACAAGTTTGGCGACGAGCAAAAGAAGCTCGACGAGGTGATGAACGAGCTCGCAGATGTCGCGAAGGACCAGGACGACATCGCGGCCGAATCGAACCGGCTGTTCGAGTCGTACGCGCAGAAGGCCGACGAGGTCGCCCGCGATCACCGCCGCGAAGCCAGCAAGAAGGTCGGCGCGCTCGTCGAGAAGTTGAAGAAGCGGATCGATGCGATCAACGAATCCGGGCTCACGCCGTTCGCGAAGGAGGAGCTCGATATCGTCCAGCGCCGGCTCGGCGACGTCGAGCACATGGTCGGCGACGGTGACCTTGCCGAGGCGCTCGGCATGGCGCGGCAGGCCAAGACCAGCCTCGAGACGATCGCCGGCGAGCTCGAGTCCGCGATCAACGACGATCCGAAATCGAAGTGGGCCGATGCGACCGCCGATGCGCTCGATGGCGTCGAGCGGACCCAGCCGGTCGCGAAGGACCTGATCGACGAGCTTTCGGCGCTGTCGCCGCGGCCCGATCAGATCATGAGCGGCGATGATCAGAAGTCGCTCGAGCGCTTGCGGCGGCGCCAGGCCATGAACCAGCAGCGCGCGAAGCGGCTCGGCGATCGCACCAAGCAACTCGGTGGGGAGCTCCCGGGCGATACGGCAGGCGAGCTCGGCAAGAAGCTCGGCTCCGCGCTCGATCACATGGGCAAGGCCGACGAGCGGATGAAGGGCAAGGATCCCTC
Source organism: Kofleriaceae bacterium (assembly GCA_025357755.1). Taxonomy (GTDB): domain Bacteria; phylum Myxococcota_A; class Polyangia; order Haliangiales; family Haliangiaceae; genus JABFXX01. The sequence goes on from JANXOP010000054.1 coordinate 3,747, forward strand.
GGGCGCGCGCGAGGCCACGCGCTCGGCCGCGGACGATCTCGCCAAGGCGCGCGATCGGGCGCGCAGCGCCGCCCGCCAGGCCCAGCAGAATGCGGTCGGGGACGAGCCGATCCGGATCCCCGGTGCCGACGAGTATCGCGCGCCGGAGCGCTATCGCGAGGACATCCTCGAGGCCGCGAAGAAGCGTGGCGCGAAGGCGCCCGAGGGCTACGACGATCAGATCAAGCGCTACTACGAGGATCTCATCAAATGAAAAGACTCGTCGTCGCAGCGCTGTTGGTCGCGAGCGCGGCGAGTGCGCGCCACGATCGCACCGTCACTGGTGACGTGATCAAGGCCGCGCGCCTCCTGCAATCGTCGCGGCTCGAGGAAGCGCGCGTCGTGTTGCAGGAGCTCGAGAAGCGCGCGGGCGACAACCCGGATGTGAAGTGGCTCGCGGCCGAGCTCGCGTTCCAGACCGGCGATTACGCCGCCGCCGTGAAGGGCCTCGACAAGGTCGCCGACGACGCGGCTGATGGCATGGCCGGTCAGACCAAGAAGCTCGCGGCCTCCACGCTCGCGGTGACCGAGACCTTCGTCGAGACCCGGTCGCCCAAGGGTCACTTCTTGATCCGCTATGCGCCTGGCAAGGACGCCGCGATCGCCGAGCTGGCCGGCGACATCCTCGATGCCGCCTGGCAGACCACCGGCGAGGACCTCGGGCTCCAGCCCGCAGATCCGATCCGGGTCGAGATTCTCGGCGCGCCGAAGGACCTCGCGCAGATGTCGCCGCTCTCGGAGACCGAGATCGAGACGACCGGCACGATCGCGCTGTCGAAGTACAACAAGCTCATGGTGGTGTCGCCGCGAGCGACGCTGTTCGGCTATCCGTGGATGGACACCCTCGCGCACGAGTACACGCACTTGATCGTGTCGCGGATCTCGCACGACACCGTGCCGGTATGGATGCAAGAAGGACTCGCACGGTTCGAGCAGACGCGCTGGCGGCGCCCGCCCGAGGTGGTGCTGACCGCGACCGAACAAGCCCTGTTGACCGCGGGCCTCCGCAAGGGCCGCCTGATCACGTTCGACGAGATGCACCCGTCGATGGCCAAGCTGCCGAGCCAGGAAGCGGCCGCCCTCGCCTACGCCGAGGTCTACACGCTGATCGGCTGGATCCAGACCAAGGTCGGCTACAAGGGCCTACGCGACATGCTCGCGTTGCAAAAGGATGGCAAGAGCGCGAAGCGCGCGGTGACCGAGGCGATGAACCTGCCGTGGCCGCAGGTCGAGACGGAGTGGCACGCGCACCTCAAGGTCGGCGACGGCAAGGCGCGCGCGGGCCGTCCGATCAAGTTCGGCAAGGGTGGCGCGGATTCAGAGAATGTCGGGATCGAGCAGGTTTCGGCCCGCGCCCGCAAGCACGCCCGGCTCGGCGGCATGCTCCGCGCGCGCGGCGCGCTCGAGGCTGCGGCCGTCGAGTACGACAAAGCCTTGGCCGCCGGCGGTGGTACGCCGGAACCGTTTGTCGCAGGCAAGCTGGCGCGCACCCTGGTCGAGCTCGGCCGGTACGACCGTGCGATCGAGCTCGCCACCCCTCTGGCGGCCGCAGATGCCGATGATGCGGTGGCGTCCGTGACGCTCGGCATGGCCCGGTCCGCGAAACAAGACTGGGCCGAGGCGATCGTCGCGTACGAACAAGCGTTGCGCGTGAGTCCGTTCGATCCGCAAACTCGCTGCGGTCTTGCCGAAGCGTATGCCAAGATGAAGGATGCACGGAGTGCTCGCGAGCGAGCCGCGTGTGACCTGTTGAAGAACTAGCCTTGCGATGAAATCGTCTACCGAAAATCTCACCCCGATCACTCCGCTGCGCCTCGAGCAGCCCACGGAGGTGAACCCGGTCGTGGCCGAAGCGGCCACCGCTGCGCCGCTGCAGAAGTCCGATCTGGACGCGGTCAAGGAGCTCGCCGAGGCGCACGCGCAGATCGTCAAGGAGATCGAGAAGCGGATCATCGGCCAGCGCAAGGTCGTCGATCAGTTGCTCGTCGCGTTGTTCGCGCGCGGTCACACGCTGTTCGTCGGCGTGCCCGGGCTCGCCAAGACACTCCTGATCTCGACACTCGCCGAGACCCTGAACCTGTCGTTCCAGCGCATCCAGTTCACGCCGGACCTCATGCCGGCCGATATCACTGGCACCGAGATCCTCGAAGAAGATCACACGACCGGTCGACGCGCGTTCCGATTCCTCAAGGGTCCGGTGTTCGCGAACCTCGTGCTCGCCGACGAGATCAACCGCACGCCGCCGAAGACCCAGGCCGCCCTCCTCCAATCGATGCAGGAATTCCGCGTCACCGCGGGCGGCACCACGCACGATCTTCCGCTTCCATTTTTGGTGTTCGCGACCCAGAACCCGATCGAGCAAGAGGGCACGTATCCGCTGCCCGAAGCGCAGCTCGATCGCTTCATGTTCCAGATCGATGTCGACTATCCGTCCGAGAGCGAAGAAGAAGAGATCGTGCGCCAGCAGACGAGCGATCACCGGCCGGTGCTCGCGCGCGTCCTCTCGCCGCAACGGATCCTCGAGCTCCAGGAGCTCGTACGTCGCGTGCCCGCGGCCGATCACGTCGTGAAGTACGCGGTCGCGCTCGCTCGTGCGACGCGCCCGACCACGCCGCTGGCGCCGCAGTTCATCAAGGATGCGGTGTCATGGGGCGCCGGCCCGCGCGCGTCGCAGTTCTTGATCCTCGCCGCGAAAGCGCGCGCGATCCTCGCGGGCAGGTTCGCGGTGTCCACCGACGACGTCGCGGCCCTCGCACGCCCGACGCTCCAGCATCGCCTGATCCTCAACTATCGCGCCGAGGCCGAGGGGCTGCGCGCCGGCGATCTGGTCGATCGGCTGCTGACCGTCGTGGCGCCCTGAGGGCACGTGAAGCTCGATCCTGCGCAGCTCCAACGACTCGGTAGCTTGCCGATCAAGGCGCGCGTGATCGTCGAGGGCGCCCTGTCGGGGCTGCACCGCGCGAGCGTCCGCGGCAGCTCCGTCGAGTTCGCCGAGCACAAGGAATACTCGATCGGCGACGAGCTCCGGCATGTCGACTGGAAGGCGTACGCGAAGCTCGATCGCTACTACGTGAAGCAGTTCGAGCAGGAATCGCAGCTCACGGTCTACCTGGTCCTCGATGCCTCCGCGTCGATGAAGTTCGCGGGCGGTGGACTCGCGAAGCTCGAGTACGCCGGGCTCGCGCTAGCCGCGCTCGCGTATCTCGTGATCCAGCAGCAAGACAAGGTCGGGCTCGTCGCATGTGGCGATCGCGGCATCGAGACCATGGTGCCGCCCCGCGCGCGCAGCTCCCATCTCCACGATCTGCTCGGCGTGCTCGATCAGCTGATGCAGAAGGGCGGCACCGGCGACGAATCTCCCGCCGAAGCGCTCGGCCGGATCGCCGAGCTCTCGCGCCGCCGCCGCTCGCTGATCATCCTCGCGAGTGATCTGTTCGATCCCGCGGACGAGACCGTCCGCGCGCTCTCGAACCTGCGCGCTCAGCACCACGATGTCTCGGTCCTCCACGTCCTCGATCCGCACGAGCGCACGTTCCCGTACGAGGGCCTCACCGAGTTCCAGGCACTCGAATCAGGCGCCAAGTTACTCGCGAATCCGCTCGCGATCCGCAAGGACTACCTCGAGCGGATGGACGCGTTCGTCGCGAAGTGCCGCGGCACGCTGGCGAACGCCGGCGTCGATTACCACGAGGTCTCGACCGATCGTCCGCTCGAGGAGACGCTGCTCGAGCTGCTCGTCTCGCGCGCGCGGTTGCTGCCCGGCGCCCGTCGGGATGCTGGGAGGACCAGCTAGTGGGCTTCCTCGCGCCCTTCATGCTGATCGGGGCGATCGCGATCAGCGTTCCGATCGCGATCCATCTGATCGGCCGGCGACGCGCGAAGATCGTGTCGTTCGCGGCGCTCGATTTCTTGATGGCGACGAAGCGCAAGACCGCGCGTCGCCTCCAGCTCCGCGAGCGCATGGTGTTGCTCGTCCGCGCCCTCGCCTGCCTCGCCGTCGCGATCGCGCTCGCGAAGCCATTCACGTCGTGCGAGCGCAAAGGGCCCCAGGTCACCCGCGGCCCGCAAGCCGCCGTGCTCGTCATCGATGATTCGTTCGCTGCTGGCTACCTCGTCGAGGGCAAGCCGTGGATCAAGCGCGCGAGCGACGAGGCGCGCCGGATCCTGACCCAGCTCGGCCCCGAAGCCGAGATCGCGATCGTCCGCGCCTCCGAGGGTGCCGAGCAACCGACCGAGCTCACGCGCGATCACCTGCGTCTTCGCGACCAGTTACTCGCGCTCGAACCGAGTGCACGGCCCGCCGATACCACCCGCGCCCTGACCCGCGCCGCCCACCTGCTCTCCGCTTCGAGCCACGAGCGCAAGACCGTGTTCTTGATCTCGCTCGTCGCAAAATCGGGCATCCAGGCCGACGAGGCAGCGTGGGGAAAAGACGGTCCGACGCTCGTCACCCTCGATCTGCGCCCGAGCGCGATGCCGAACCTCGCGATCACGAGCCTCAAGGTTGATTCGGATCCAGGCACCGGCACGCGCGGCGTCGGCTTCGATGCCGAGGTCGGCAACTTCAGCGACACCCCGCAGAAGGTCGAGCTCTCGCTCTCGATCGCCGATCACGTCGTCGCGCGCGGCCAGCTCGAGCTCGGGGCGCACGAGAAGAAGACCAAGCGCTTCCTCGCGGCCCTCCCAGCCGGTAACCGCGCGAGCGATGCCTCGGTCTCGCTCGGCACGCCCGATGCGTTGCCGACCGACGACCGCCGCTTCGTCCGCGCCACCCTGCGCGACGAGGTTCGCGTGCTGCTCGTCGATGGCGATCCGCGCACCGTCCGCCACGACGACGAGCTGTTCTATCTCGAGGCCGCCCTCCGCCCCGGCGATCGCGAAGACTCCGGCACCTCGGTCCGCTCGATCACCGCCGAGGAGCTCGCCGGCATCACGAAGATCGCGGGCAAGCCCGCCACGATCAACCTCGACGACTTCGACGTCGTCGTGCTCGCGAACGTCGCCGCCCTCCCGCCCGAGCGCGTCGCCGTCCTCGCCGAGTGGGTGCGCGCCGGTGGCAGCATCCTCGTCGCACCGGGCGATCGCGTCGACCCCGCCGCCTATGACAAGACCATGCTCGCGCTGATGCCGCAGAGCCTCCGCGATCCGATCGACACCACGTGGGGCGCCTCCCCCGAGGACAAGGACAGCCGCGCGCTCCACCTCGTGAAGTGGGAGGCCGATCACCCGATCTTCGCGCCCTTCTCCAAGGACGCCCCCGAGCTCGCCGACGCGAAGTTCTACAAGATCTCGCTGCTCGGCCCGACGACCGCGACCTCCGATCGCAAGGTCCTCGCGCGCTTCACGAACGGCGCCGCCGCGCTGGTCGAAGCCTCGATCGGTTCGGGCCGCACGCTCCTGTTCACCTCGACGCTCGATCGCGATTGGAACGACCTCCCCATCCATCCCGGCTTCCTCCCGCTCATCCAGGGCGCGGTGCGCCACCTCGCGCGCAAGCACGCGCTCGGCACCGAGTCCGATCACCTGGTCGGCGCGTCGGTCGCCTTACCCACCGGCGACCTCCGCAAACTCGAGGTCCGCGGCCCCGACAACCTCGGCGCCGTGTTCGAAGGCGACCGGATCATGAACCGCAGCTCGGTGCGCTACGGCCGCACCGAGAAGCCGGGCATCTACCGCGTGATCGGCACCGATCAGACCGGCGCGACGCACGAGCGCGACGAGCTCGCGTTCGCGATCAACCTCGATCCGCGCGGCAGCGATCTCACGGCCGCAACCGCATCGGCGCTGCCCGCCTCCGGGACGGGTGGGGCTTCGGCGCCCGCCGACAACACACGGCGCATCGAGCTGTGGCACGCGCTCGCCGCGATCGTGCTCTTGCTGCTGCTCGCTGAAGGCATCCTCGTCCAGCGCTAAACGTACGTACCCACATCCGAGAGCTCGAACTCGAGGTCGTCGATTCTCACAACGATCCGCTGAACTTGAACGGGCGATCTTGATCATCGAAATGGACTTCGAACGTGGTCGCGCCGCGCTGCGCGCTCACCGCCGAAGGACGCTGCTCGACCGCGAATCCCAGGCCACGAAGAAAGACCGCGACCGCGGTCGGTGCTTCGCCAAAGATGAATGTCATCATGTCGAGGACGAGCCCCGGAATGGCTGCGGTCGAGAGCTGGGTGACATCGAGCTTCACGTCGGTGACCACGAGCATCGCGATCGCCGAGCCGACATTCGCGGCGAACACCGGAAATCCACCCGCGAGCTCGCCGCACACCCACGCGAGCTCGTACGGCTTGACCCATTTCGCGGCGACTTTTGGCTCGCGAAACACCGCGTTGCCCGGCTCGTCGCCGCGCTTGCGCAACCACGTCGCCATCGCGAGCGAGCTCGCCCAACCGGCAGCGCCCGGGTTCGCCCATGCCCACATGAAGGTGTCACCCGAATAGGTGCCGAGGATTTGCACATGGTGGACGCGGTCGCCGAGGGTGAGCTCGCCGCGATCGAGTGCGACGCTCCACGTGCCGCTGGTATCGAACATGTGTGCCCGTGCGCGCCCCATCAACGCATGGTCCTGCACGGCGAGGTCGTATTGACTCAGATCGAGATCGGACATCTAAGCTCCGAGCGCTAGCCTAGACGCCGGTCGCAGTAAATTCCTCGGGTTGTCGCCCGATTTTTCGGCCCCTGCGTTGGGTCTCGGATGCGATCCGTCCTCCTCGGCGCCGCGCTGCTCACGCCAGCGTCACGCGCGACCGCCGAGACGATCCGCGAGCCGGCGATGCTCGAAGCTCCCGACGACCTCGCGCGACGGCGCGGGATGCTTCGCCTGATTCGCGACATGCGCGGCCTTCATCGCGCGGACGCGCGCCGCGCTCTCCCCGATCCGACGGCGCAGCTCGGAGTCGCGCGGGATCCGGGCGCGCGGTACCCGACTACGGGAGCGGATCAAGCCCAGTGGCCGCTCGTTCGCGACTCGAGCGGACCATCACAGGCCTAATCGCCGAGCGTCCGGAATCCTTTTCCAGCCAGGAGTCTTTCGTCGACGGTCGCGAGCACGAGGTCGTAGACGCTCGCCGTGGCGGCGATGAATCGATCCGCCGGATCCTGGTGAGCCAGCCCGACGCGCCGGCTCTCCTTGGCGACCTCGTACGTAACAGGCGCCTCGGTGAGGCGCGAGGCATCGAGGGCGTTCGCGATCCAGCGCTGCGGATCAGCTTTTAGACGAAGCCGACCGGCCTCGATCAAGAGCTCGACCTCCCAGACCGAGATCGGCGACAGCCAGAGCTCGTTGTCCGCGGCGTCGAGCGCCTTCGCGATCCGCGCCGGGAGTCGCTTGGTGTCGGCGAAGCCCCATAACCAGATGTGCGTATCGAGCAGGATCTTCATTTTCTGCGCTTCTTCATCGCGAGCACTTCCCACTCGACGTCGAGCGGCGCCACGAGATCGCCCACGAACGTGACGGTTCCTTCGCCGGCGCCGATCCATGTGCGCCCGGCAAGGTCCGGCTTCGGCGGGGAGATGTCTGCGATCGGGCGGCCGAATCGAGTCACTCGCAGAACCCGTCCAGTCTTGCGAACTCGTTCGAGCGCCGCCAGGCACGTGGCTTTGAACTTCGAGATCGGCATCGTGTCCATTCGAAAATATTACCATGGTCAAAGACTATGGTCTAACTCTTCCCGGCTTGACCATCACCAACGGCGCAGGGTGGATCGTACGCCGTGAAGCTTCTTGCTCGAGCGTCCGCCCGAGTTCGCTACCTCCGATGCCGACGCGTGGATTTTCGGCAATCCACCGATCGCTCGCGCGAACCGATCCGCGTGACCCCACGTCCGTGGCTCGACGACGCCTGGATCGTCTACGCGTTACCAGCGCGCGAAGCTCCGAATCCGAGGTCCCTCGAGGCCGCGCGAAGGACCCAAGTCGAGGACGACTACCAACCCCAACCCGACGACGATTACATCACCCGGCAAAAGTAATTGACGCCAATCACGTGGGGTACGACACCGCTTCTATGCGCTCATCAGCAACCAAAACATGAGCCTGCGCGCCGCCTTCAAAATCAAGGGACAGCCATGGGCAAAATGACGCCTGCCGGCCTCCGTAGTGCCGCACTGGGCACCCAAATCTCAGCGTTGACCTGCGCGCCAGACGGCCTGCAACTGCTGGCCAAGCGCTTGCCCCGCGCGGGCCGCCCAGCCTTTGTCAAACTCCATCCGCAGACCCTCGATCCGGTCGACGTCGAGCTGCCTTTCCGGTTCATCAAGGCACGCTGGCTGCCCATCAGCACGGTCGATACGGCGTACGCCACGCGCGGACTCATCTGGCGGGTGGGCCGATTCGGCCAAGGCCTGTTCGTCTCCAAGTCAAACGGAGGACCGCAGGACATGCCACCGCCGTTCAACGACCCCAAGCTCACCGTCACCGCCTTCGCCATCAGCCCAGACGAGCGCCTAGCCCTGGTGGGTAACGCAAGCGGGTTTGTCGCGGTGTTTGACACGGCGATGGACAACGAGCGCTTCGGCCAGCGCCTGCACCGGGGCCATGTGACGGCGGCCTGCTTTGCGCCGGACGGCAAGCAGGCCTTCACCGGCAGCGCGGGCGGCGAGTTGTGCGCCATCGACCTGCCGCAATGAACGGCGGCAAGCTACCGTCACCGCCGACCCATGCAGCTCACCGTCGAGCTGCTATCGAGCGCGGGCATGCCCCGATCACACGTGCGTGCTGCGCTTCACGTTCATGCTGTAGAACCAGCCGGGTAAGACGTTCGTCGTATCGCATGCTGAGCGCCCAGCGTCGGGCAATGGTGATTCTCGCGCGGATCGTCAACGAACAGCATGCTGCAGGCTCGTCGCGAACCGCGCGCCCGACGAGCTTCGTGGCTGGCTGGCGGCGGTCCAAATCGCGCTCGCCGATACGCAGGACCAAGTTCCGAGCGGGGCCAGCCTCCTTGCGACGACCACGCACAAGCTCTCCGAGCAGACGCTGCGCGTGCTGGTTTCACTGCGGCAGGCGCGGCGGGACGACCTCGACTCCGTAGACGCGGGCGATCGCGGCGATCGTCAGGGGCGACTACTGCTGTGGCCACCCACGGGCCATGACCCGCAGATCATTGAGGCGCAGCTTGGAGCATCGGTTGCAGCTCGACGATCCGTGCATCCCGAAGACAGTGCCATCGTGGCGTACGTTCGAGGTGGACGCTCCGACCTCGAGGCCAGCGGCGTGCGCGCGCACCTCGACGGGTGCCCGGAGTGCATCGCGCTCGTAGGCGTGGCGGTCCGGCAGCGGTCGCTCGGGTACGACGCGACCGACCTCGCGCTCGGGTCAGCGCCGAGCACCGTCTCGCCGCGCGGCCTCGTCGCGGGCATGACGATCGGCCCGTACGTGATCGAGCGACTGGTCGGCGCGGGCGCGATGGGTATTGTCTACGCGGCGCGCGATCCGAGGCTCGACCGGATCGTCGCACTCAAGTTGATCCGGTCGGAGCTCGGCAGTGCCGATCTGCCGGAGCGCTTGCGGCGTGAATCGAAGGCGCTCGCGAAGCTATCGCATCCGAACGTCACGGTGATCTACGAGCTCGGCACCTTCGACGACATGGTCTACGTCGCGATGGAGTACGTCGCAGGGACGACGCTGCGCGGCTGGCTCGAGACCAAGCGTTCGGTCCACGAGATCACCCAGACGTTCCTGGCCGCGGGCCGCGGGCTCGCTGCCGCGCACGCAGCCGGGCTCGTGCACCGCGACTTCAAGCCCGACAACGTGTTGCTCGGCGCCGGCACGGTGAAGGTCAGCGACTTCGGTCTTGTCCGTGCGATTGGCGAAGCGCCCGAGGTGGCGGGGCCGGCCTCGCGGGCTTCGGACCTGAGCCTTACCCACACCGGGATGATCATCGGGACGCCCGCATACATGGCGCCCGAACAGCTCGATAACCGCGCGGTCGCTGCGCACTCCGATCAGTTCGCATTTTGCGTCGCGCTGTACGAAGCGCTGTGCGGCGAGCGGCCGTTTCGCGGCGCCACGCTCGACGAGCTGCGGGTTGCGATCCGTGCGGGCAAGATCGACACCGCCAAGCTGCCGGCTCGCATGCGTCGGCCGATCGCGCGCGGCCTCGCGGTCGATCCTGCCGCGCGGTTCCCGACCATGCCGGCGCTCCTCGATGCCCTCGCACCTCGTCGTCGCTGGGCCGCACCCGTCGTCGCCGGCGCTGCGATCGCTGCACTCGCCGCGACGACCGCTGCGCTGCTCGCATCAGCGCCACCCGCACATGCGTGCGATCGCGCGGAGCCCGCGTGGTCGATCGAGCAGCGGACGGCGATCCAGCGCGCGTTCGCGAGTGCACCCGCCACCTGGACGCATCTCCAGCGCGACATCGACGCGTACGCCGAGCGATGGAGCATCGGCCATCGCGATGCGTGCGAGGCGACTCATGTCCGGCACGAGCAATCCGAAGCGGTGCTCGATCTCCGCACCGCCTGTCTCACCGGCGAGAAGAAGCAACTCGCCGCGGTCCTCGATCTGCTCGCCACCGCCGATCGCGACTCGATCGCACACGCGCGCGATGCGATCGGCTCGCTCCAGGACCCGCGGGCGTGTGGTGAGGTGAGCAGCTTGCTCCGCAAGACGCCGCTGCCAGCCGATCCGGTCGCGCGCGCGCAGTACGACGCGCTGCGCGCACGCATCGACAGCACCAAGGCGATGATCGAGCTCGGCAGAGCCACGCACGTCGCTGCGCTCGTCGCCGACACCGCTGCGTTTCCTGAGCTGCAGGCCGAGGCCATGTACGTCGATGCGAAGATCCTGACCGAGACCGGCGCATTCGTCGACGCAGAGCACGCCCTGTTCAAGGCGCTCGGCCTGGCGCAAGCGGTCCACGGCGATGACCTCGTGACCCTGATCGCGGTCGACCTCACCGCCGTCACTGGGATTCGCGAGAACCACTTCGCCGAGGGCTATAGGTGGGCGGACTTCGCAGCGCAATCACTCGCTGGAAAGGCCGGTGACCAACCCCTGGCCGTCCGGCTTTCCGCGATCCGCAGCAACATCCTCATCCACGATGGCAAGCTTCGCGAAGCGGAGGCGGTCGAGCGTGCCGCGCTCAAGGTCGCACACCGGATCGAGCCGAACGGCATCCTCGAGGCAGAAGTGCTCGATTCGCTCGGCTCGGATCTGGCGGCACAGGGCACGTTCGCCGAGGCGATTCCGGATCTGCGCGCCGCGCTCGCGATTCGCGAACGCGAGTTCGGTGCCATCCACATCCTGACGGCCTCGACCCGAATGAACCTCGCGAACGCGCTGGGAACGAGCGGGGCAACCGCTGAAGGGCTCGCCGAGATGAACAAGGCGGTCGTCGCGTACGAGGCGATGTTCGGGAAGGACGGATTCGAGGTCGCGACCGGGCTGTCGAACCTCGGGCAGCTCCTGCAGGAAAGCGGACAGCTTCCCGATGCGCGGCACGCCCTCGAACGCGCGCTCGCGATCCGCGAGGCCACGCTCGGTCGAGATGCCGTGCCGGTCGCGCGAACGCTCTCGAACCTGGGATACGTGATGCTCGACCAGCACGACTACGCCTCTGCGATCACGACGTTCGAGCGCGCTGACAGGATCGTCGAGACCACGCTGGGCGCGACCCATCCGATGCGCGCGGACAACCTCGAAGGTCTCGGCATGGCGTACCTGGCGCAACACGCCCCGGAAGCGACCGCGCCGCTAGAGCTCGCCCTCGAGCTCGGCATCGGGATCGATCCGGTCATTGCGGCGGGCTACGAAGCGACCCTCGGCCACGCGCTCGTGAAGCGCGATCCGCATCGCGCGCATGCGCTCGCAACCCGGGCGCGCAAGGTGCTCGTGGCGGCCGGTGAGGAGAAAGCCGTCGCCGAGCTCGATGCGTGGGATCCCAAACGCGACATCTGACGCCCACCGGGTGGGGTGCAGCGCCTGCTCGTCGTCCTCGCCGTTCTGTTCGCGTTGCCCCTGATCCGCTCGTCGTGGGCACCCGCGTCTTTCCGCCGTTCGTGATCCATCGACCGGACGGCACGTATACGGGCATCAGCATCGAGCTGTAGAAGCGCGTCGCAACGGCAGCGAAGCTGACGTACACGATCCGCGAGGCGCCGATTCCATCGCTGCTCGATCCCGAGACGCACGGCCTCGACGCCGTGGTCTCCCTGCCGATCGCCCAGCGCAATGGGGCCCAGATGGATCTCACCCACGCCTTCTATTCGACGGGCCTTTCGATCGCGACGCGCGCCGAACCGACGAGTGGCCTGTTCGCGATCGCATCGAAGATCCTGTCGCTGACCTTTATCAAGTGGCTCGCGATCCTCGCGAGCGCGCTCTGCGCCGCGGGGCTCGTGGTCTGGAGCGTCGTTCGCTCACCGGAGTTCAAGCCCTAGCGGTCCGTCAAGATCACGTCGTGCGACTTCGGCCCCTGACCGGCATCTGTCGATGAAGACCATGTCCAATCCTCGCCTGATGTTCCTGTTGCTCGTGCTCGTTCCGGCAGCCTGCAAGAGCAGCCCTGCGAACCAGTCCGCCGTCCCTGGCCCTGCACCGAGCAGCCCTGTCACCACCTCCACGTCTACCGCGGGATCCGCGACGGTCGGGTCGACCGAAGAGACGGAGCGCCTCGACATGTGTTGTTGCGAGGCGACGTTCGCAGGCGAGACACCGCCGAAGCAGCGGGTGATGATGAGCGAGACGCGCTGCCACTCCGCCACGGAAGATGGCCTGTGCGTCGCTGCCAAGCTCTGCAAGAAGTAGCAAGCGCCTCGACGAGGCAGTTCGTGAACGATCTCCTGGTCCTGCGCGTCCGATCGCATCAGGAACTGACGCTGCTGCGATCACGGCGGCTGCGGGTCCGAGCAGCTCCGGGAATCACGAGCGATCACAGGAACACAGTGCCCGGGGCGAATCGGGTTTCGGCGGCTTTGCCGCGACGCTGCCAAGTCGCGGGCAGCACGCGCCAGCGTCACGCGCGACCGGCGAGACGATCCGCGAGCCGGCGATGATCGAAGCTCCCGACCACGTCGCGCGACGGCGCTGGATGCTTCGCCTGGTTCGCGGCATGCGCGAGCTTCATCGCGCGCACCCGCGCTGCGCTCTCGCCGATCCTCCGGCGCAGCTCGGAGTCGCGCTCCGCGGCCTTCGTCAGCCCCTCGACGGCGAGGCGCTGGTTGTCTTCATTGCAGCACAACAGGATCACGTCGCAACCGGCGCGGATCGCACCGACCGCCGCATCATCGACACCCATGTGGGCGGCGATCGCCTTCATGTCGAGATCGTCCGAAACGATCACGCCGCGATATCCGAGCCGCGTGCGGAGTAACCCCGTGATGACCTGCTCCGACAGCGTCGCCGGGCGCTGCGCATCGAGCGCCGCGAACACGACGTGCGCGGTCATGATCATCGGCAAGTTTGCCGCGGCGGCCGCTTTGAACGGCGCGAGCTCGACCGCCTCGAGCCGCGCCCAGTCGTGATCGATACGCGGCAGCGCGAGGTGCGAATCGGTATCGGTATCGCCGTGCCCCGGGAAGTGCTTGCCGCACGCGAGGATGCCGGCGGCGTCGAGACCGCGCGCGAACGCGAGCGCGCGGCGCGTGACCGTGGTGGCGTCGTGACCGAACGCGCGGTCGCCGATGATCGGATTCGCGGGGTTGGTGTGGACGTCGAGGATCGGCGCGAAATCGAGATCGAGACCGAGCGCGCGGAGCTCGTCGCCGATCGCGCGGCCGACCTGTTCGGCGAGCTCGGTGTCGAGCGGTGCGGCGAGCCCGTCGTGCGCCATCATCGGCGGCCACATCGTGGCGGGTGCGCGCACGCGCTGGACGAGGCCACCTTCTTGATCGATCGCGATCAAGGCCGGTGTGCCGTCGGGTGCGGCGAGGTGGAGGCCGCGATTCAGCGCGACGAGCGCGTCGAGATCACAGATCTCCTGGGTGACCGCGCCGCCACCACCCACGGTCGAGATCGCGAGGTTGCGCTTGAACAGGATCGAGGCGCCGTAGGTTCCCGCCGAGAGCTGCTTGGCGAGCTCCTGCGGTAGCGTGGTTCCTTGAAAGCCGACCCACAGCAGCTGACCGACGTCATCGCTCACGCGGCGACAGTAGCACTGCGGCGTCAGCGCGGAAACGAGGTCGCTTCGCCGGCGAGCTCGAGCCGTTGCGCCTGTGCGGTCGCGGTGTAGACGAGGATGGTTCGAACCGTCGCGAACTGCAGGGCGAGCACGAGCTCGCGTCGACCATCGCCATCGACATCGACGACGCCGAGCACGTCCATCGTGACCCGCGATTTCGGATCGACCGCCTTGCCCGGCTCGGCCTCGGCGTCGAGCTTGACGCCATACAGCTCGTACTTCGGCTCGCACGCGGCGGTCGAGGTCGGCGACGAGGTCCACTCGGTGGCCGGCGAGCGCGATCCGTCGAGCACGCCGGCGAACGGGAACGATTCGATCCGGCCATCGCCGTCGATATCGACCGCCAGCTGATCGCCAGAGATGCAGGCGCCACCGGTGACGTACGTGGGCGTCGCGGGTGGATCATCGGGATGCACGACATCACCGATCGCGATGCCGCAGCTGTTCGTTGCTTGTCCGCACTTCAGATCTTCGGACCGCGTCGAGATGTCGCCCGGCTTGGGCTGCGCGACCACCGACGAAGCGAACGTGCACGGTGACGCGCCGGCATACGCGCCCGCGGCCACCGCTTGCGGCAAGCCGACATCGACGATGCCCATCGTGTCGAACACGCCGGCGAGCTTGCCGTCGACGCCGAGCACCACGAACCGAGGGACGCTTCCGCGCTCGACCGCCGAGGTCATGTCGGCAGGGTTGTCGGTCCACGTCACGGAGCGCATCGCGATCGGCGCGACCGCTGGCCGGCCGCCGGCACCTTGCGGGCACATCTCGCCGATCAACACCTGTCGACCACCACCACGGATCCCGGAGGGCGCCGCATGCATCCGGTTCACGTTGCCGTTCGGCTCGCCGCCAGGCCCCGGTGGGACCTTCAGCGTGGGTACACACGAAATGACCGCAGAGATCAGCACGGGCCAGGCAACGCGAGGCAGCGGGCCACGGTCTTTAGCAGGCGGCATTTCGAGCACCATAACGGTCAGATCGCGGACCCGCCAATTAAGGATGCTCGCGATTGACCCCGTTCCAACCGGATGCCTATAGTCCGCCGCAAGTTCGCGATGCTCCCAAAAACCTCGCCATATCCATGCGTTACTTAGCAAAGACCTTCCTCGCGAGCATCGTGTTCCTCGGCGTCATCGGCGACGTCGCTTCCGCCCAGATGGGAGGCGGCATGCCGATGGGCGGAGGCCCACAAGGTGGCATGACGCCTTCGGGTGAAGAGAAGAAGGAGGGCGTGGCCGAAGCGGCACCGAAGACGCCCGCTCTCCTCCCGACCGCACCGGATCTGCCGGCACCGAAAGGTCGTCGCAAGCGCTTCCAGCTGTTCGAGCTCGGTGGCTACTACCGGATGCGAACCGATTGGTTCAAGAACTTCAACCTCGGCTTCCGCGACGAGGATTCCCTCGGGGGCGCGCCGTTCCCGCGCGCCCAGTCGTGTAACTCGACGACCTTGAACCATCCGTGTGACGACACCTTGTCGAGCACGAACATGCGGCTCCGGCTCGAGCCGGTGTTCAACATCGACGAAGACACCTCGGTCCACATGCAGGCCGACGTCTACGACAACCTGGTGCTCGGCTCGACGCCGTACGGCGAGAACCTCTCGGGCGTCTACTCGACGACGAACCGTCCGCCGATCGGCGCTTTCGGCAACACGCAAGCCACGTCGATCGCCGGCGTCAACAACACGAGCTCGGCGTTCACCGTCAAGCGCGCGTGGGCCGAGGTCGGCGTTCCGCTCGGTGTCATCAAGGCCGGCCGCATGCCCAACCACTGGGGTATGGGCATGCTCTACAACGGCGGCGGCAAGGATCCGATCAGCGGCGAGTACAACTACAACGCCGATTACGGCGACACCGTCGACCGCGTGAGCTTCTCTGCGGAGATTCCGGGCACGGGCCTCCGCGCGATGATCGCCTCGGATTGGGACATCTCGCGCCTGATCTCGAGCCAGACCGACGCCAACACGGGGCATGAAGGCCACGCCTTCAACCTCGACAATAACGACGACATGAACAGCTGGGTCGGCGTGATCTCGAAGATGGACGAGCCGCAGAAGTTCAAGGATGCCGTCGACCGTGGAGAGACCGTCGTGAACTACGGCGCGTACTTCGAATACAAGACCCAGCAGTGGGACTACGACCTCACGAACTTCAAGTTCGGTGGTGCGTTCGATCCAGCGGCGTTCGTGCCGCGTGGGTTGAAGACGTACAGTCCCGACCTCTGGGGCAAGCTCGCGAGCGGCGCGCACACGCTCGAAGGCGAATTCGCGGGCCAGTTCGGCACGCTCGCGACGCTCACCGATCAGGGCATCACGGGCTCCTCGACGATCCGCAAGTTCGGTGGCGTCGGTCGCTACACGTTCAAGGGGCTCGAGGGCAAGCTCCGCCTGGGAGTGGAAGGTGGCTTTGCCACCGGTGATCAGTGGGACAACACGGTCGCGGGTAAGACGAACGTCGCATACGCCAACCTCCTCGGAGATCCGGCGGTCTGCACCGCGAACCACGGCTGCACGCTCACGCAGTTCATGTTCAACCGCGATTACCAGGTCGACTTGATCCTCTGGCACGAGCTCTACGGCGCGGTCACGAACGCCGCGTACGCCAAGCCGTTCCTCCAGTACGACATCACCAAGTCCATCATGCTCAAGTTCTCGAACGTGACCTCCTTCGCCCTCAAGCCCGTCTCGACGCCCGGTAACGGCACCGTGTACGGCACGGAGTTCGACGGTGACATCGGGTACAACGGCAACCACATCTTTGCCGGGATCTCGTACGGCGTGCTGTTCGCGTTCAGCGCGCTCAGCCACCCTGACAGCACCTCGCTCGGTGGCCCGGGGCTCGGCTATGGCACGGGCAACATCGGTGATGCCGGCACGGCACACACGATTCAGTCGCGGCTTGTTCTGACGTTCTGATAAAACTACGGCGTGCCGAGGCCGCGCATCTCGTTGGTGATCGGGTCGATCTGCTGCATCGGCTCGGTCGTCGCGTGCGGCCACGACCCCGCGAGCACGCCCGATGCGGTGATCACCGGCGATGCGCCGGTCGCGGTGCGGCCGACCGGCCACAGCTCGTCGATCGCGGTCAGCGCGAACGGCAAGACGCTCTATGTCGTCAACGCCGATGCCGATTCGGTCTCGGTGATCGATACGGCCACGCGCGCGCTCGTGGCCGAGGTCCACCTCGGTCCTGCACCCACGCTCGCGGGCGATGGCTCGTTCACGCCCAACGTGATGCCGCGCGCGCTCGCCCTGTCACCGGATGGCGCCACGCTCTTCATCACGGGCGAGCGGGATGGCAAGGTCTACGCGCTCGATGCGGGCACGATGGCGGTGACCGCATCGGTGATCTGCAGCGAGCCGATCGGCGTCGTCGCAGCGCGCGATGCGGTCTACGTCGCGTGCACGCAGGATGCGATGATCGTGAAGCTCGATGCGCAGACCCTCGCACCGCTCGCCCGGACCCAGCTCGCGAGCACACCGTGGGGCCTCGCCTGGGCAGCCGACGGGTCGCTCGTAGTGTCGCTGTTCTTTGGCCCCGGTGCGACCGTCCTCGATCCGGCCACGCTCGCGATCACCGCGCAATGGACGGTGCCGGTGGTCGCACCGCGTAGCGACGCGCGGCTCGCACATGGCCAACCACGCGGGTTCTACGATCTCGCGGCGCGTCCTGGCACGCACGACGTGTGGCTCGTCCACGAGCTGCTCGGCACCGATAGCGCTCAACCCGCCTTGGATTTCGAACGCACCGCGTTTCCCGCGATCTCGATCGTCTCCGGTGGCGCATTCACCACGACGCTGTCGACCGATGCGCAAGATGTGCCCGGTATCGATGGCTCGATCGGCGACGTGGTCTCGGGTCCGCACGCGATCGAGTTCACCCACGATGGCGCGTTCGCGCTGGTCGTCGATACCAACAGCGAAGATCTCCTCGCGGTCTCGAGTGCGCGCGTCGAAGCGGCGCTCGCGCGGCCCCTGCCCGGTCACATGCCCGAGGGTATCGCGATCGCCCCGGATGACAGCGTCGCGTATCTCGACGAACGCAACACGGGCGACGTCGCCGTCGTGAAGCTCGCGCGCACGGGCAATGGCATCAGCCTCGCCGTCGAGGGCCCGCCGATCGCGCGCCTGACCTCGGACCCGATGCCCGCGCAGATGCGGCTCGGTCAGCATCTGTTTTATTCGGCGAACAGCGACGAGTACCCGATCACGAAGAACCACTGGATCGCGTGCGCGACCTGTCACATGGAAGGCCGCAGCGATCAGGTGACCTGGTTGTTCGCGCAAGGACCGCGCGATACCCCGTCGAACGCGGGCGGCACGATTGGCACGGGCTTCTTGTTCCGCACCGCCGATCGCACCCAGGTCGCGGACTACTGGCACACCATCAACACCGAACAAGGTGGCAGCTTCGATCCGACCGCGCAGGCCACGTTGCTCGCGGCGCTCCAGGCGTATGTCGATCACGCGCTGCCGCTGCCGGTACCGCCCGCGACCGATGCGACGAAGGTCGCGCGAGGCGCCGAGTTGTTCGCGCGTGCAGATGTCGGCTGCGCGACCTGCCACAGCGGTCCGCGGTTCACCGATTCGGGTGCCGGCAATCCCACCCTCGATCTCGGCGGCCCGATCACGCTGCACGCTGTCGGGACGTGCAACCCGGCCGATGTCGCGCACCAAGATCTCGCCGGTCACACGCGCGCGGCCTGCATGTTCGATACGCCCTCGCTCGACGGCATCGCCTCGTCACCGCCGTACTTTCACGACGGGCGCGCGGCGACGCTGCACGATGCCCTCGAGATGACCCGTGGCGTGATGGGCGACATCACGATGTTGTCGCCGGCGGACGAGGACGCGCTCGTCGAGTACCTGAGGTCGCTGTGAAGTTCCTCCTCTGCATGCTCGCGTGCGCATGCGGAGATCATCGGGCAGCCGCGATCGACGGCGCCGCGCCGAGCGACGCGGCGAGAGCGTGTGCCGGGGTGTTCACCGGCAACTTCTCCGAGACCGCGTCCACGGTCGCGGCCTGCGCCACGCTCGATGGCGGCAGCTTCACGCTGACCCTGCCGGCCCCGAGCCTGACCGCCGGGCTCGTCGTGGCGATTCCGGTCACGGGCGACACGGCGACCTCGCAGACCGCGACCGGCTGGCGCGTGAAGGCGACGCGAATGGTCGATCACGATCTGTGCGTGCTCGATGCCGGCGATGCGGTCGTGCCGCACGGCAGCTTCGCGCTCGCGCTCACCAGCACGAACCCGCCACACGGCACGCTCGCGCTCGATCAGCCCGTGCGCGCCGCGGCGCTCGCAGCTTGTGGCGATCCGTTGACCGAGCACGTCGAGATCACGTTCTGATGCGCGCGTGCGGCTTGCTCGTACTCGCCGCGTGCACGGGTCCGCGGCTGCCTTCGTTTGGTGCGAGCGATGTGGGCACGGCGCCAGACGCGGCGACGGGATCGAATGCGGCCGACGAGGTCGCGGTGACCGCGGTCGTGAACAGCACGCGGTTCGTGGTGCGCGAGCACATGCTCGCCGCCGGCGAGATGCAGATCAGTGGCGAGCCGTTCGCCGAGGCGATGGGGCGCGACCTCGGCGGCTACAGCCGCGACCTCTTGCCGACCGATCTCTATACGGATCCCTCGCTCGGCTTCGCGTGGATCGATCTCGCGGGGTTCTCGACCGCGGTCGAATCGTACGAGTACTCGAAGCAGCCGATGAACTTCCTCGGCTTCGAATCGGGCGCCGGCACGTCGCTATCGCACAGCGCGCGCGGCGCGAACCTCGCAGTCTCGGTCCAGCACTTCGCGGCCGGCTCGAGCGCGCTCGGCAAGTGGGTGTTCCCCGCCGGTACGTATCCGCTCCACAATCCGGTCGGCAACACGAACCCCACCGGGACGGGAAAACCCGAGAACAACCCGCTCGGCTGGCCCGGCATCTGGCCGACCGTGCATCTGTTCCAGAGCTTCGATCCGAAGATCGCGCCGACGGCCGCCGTCGCGCAGCTGTGCTCGATCAGCTCGGACGACAGCCCTGCCGGCCTCGGCACGCGCGAGCTGTGTGGCGACTACGAGTGCGATGCGAGCGCGCTGCATCTCGTGGATCGCAGCGCGCAGGTCGATGCGACGATCGCTCCCGGGTCCGATGGCTTTGCGACGTGGAAGTACGGCCTCTGGGTCCTCAACTACCTCCAGGTCATGCACGACGATCAGGAGACCGCGATCGACACCGTGCCCGAGGCCGAGCTCGGGCTGGTCGGGACGCCGAGCTACGCGATCCGTCTCGGCTCGAGCGACATCGAGGGGTTTCAGGCGGCGATGTTCATCCTCGAGGTCGATGCCCGCGCCGATGATTGGCTCGCGCGGCTGACGACCAGCGACGGCATTACGCTCTCGGGCTTCGCGACGACCGCGGACGCGCTCGCGTATGACTACGCACGCCCGCTGCGCTGGTTCCCGGGCCAGATCGCGGTCACCGAGACCGCCGGCAGCGACGGCTTTCCCGTCCCCGCCTACGCGATCGGCTCGGCCGACAGCGAGCTACTCGACCTCGCCGGGCTCGCGCTCGGCTACAGCGAGTTCTTCGCGCTCACCGATCGCGGCAACACCGATGTCGGTGGCAGCCAACCCGCGCGCGTGTACTTCGATGGCGATCCGTTCGCGAGCGATGATCAGCTCCCCGATGGCGAGGACACGCTGCACGATCGCGCACTCGCGATGATCCGCGTCGCGGTGATCGATATGGATCGCATGCACTCGGCTGGGGGCGTGCTCGTCGATCACGCGACCGCCGCGGGCCCCGGCGATGTGGCCTCGACGATCACGACCGCGTACACGCTGCTCGCGCTGCGCACGGTCAACCGCGCGCTCGGATCCCAGCTCGAGCTGTACTCGAACAACACGCCGGATTCGGCCACCGCGGGTGCGCTCGACGCGATCGCGCTGAACTATCCGAGCAATCCCTCACTCGCGTTCAGTGCGCGCGTGCGCGCGCTGATCCACGCCGAAGGCGACCTGCTCTACGACCACCTCACCGATGACACCGGTCGCGCCTACGCCGGCTGGAATACCTCGACGCAGGCCTTGATCGATCCGTCCGACACGCTCGATAGCCACACCGCCGCGATCCGTGGCCTGTTCGCGGCGTTCCTCGCGACCGGCGACACCAAGTATCGCACCCGTGCACGCGCGGTCTACGCGCGGATGGAGGCCACGTTCTACGACGCCGATGCGCGGGTCTATCGTCAGGATCCGGCCGCCGATGTGATGGCCTACACCGTGATCTACACGCCACTCCGGTTCGCACTGTTGCAGAGCACGCTGCGGGACATGTACGAGCTCGTCGCGAACCAGCCCGGTGGCGAAGCGCTCGTGCCAATCCTCGAGGAACGCGTAGGCCGGCTCGACAAGCTCGTCTTGAATGGCTGGGACGATCGCGATCGCAACCAGCACGTCGATACGGTCGAGTGCGTGCGCTACGACCCGAACAGCTCGAACGGCCACGGCGGGCTACAGATGGCCGAGCGGGCCTTGACCGGTGAGATCGGGCGCCAGACCGATGAAGGCGCACTCGGTCCCGAGAGCGCCGATCGCAACGCGAACTGCGTGCCCGAGGTCGACAACGCCGGTCTACCCGCGGCGCTCGCCGATGCGATCACGTTCACCGTGACTCGCACGCGCCGAAACTAGCCCGTGCTGCGGTCGATCGATGGTCTGGGTGATGCCACGCCGCACGCCACGTGCGATCGAAACACCTCGACGCCCCCCGTGGGACATCGAGCGCCTGATTGGTCGGCAAAGCGTGGATCGCGAGCGCGATCTGCTAGAGGTAGCCGATCGCGGTCTGCAGGCGATCGACGGCGATCAGCTCGAGCCCCGAACGATCGCTGATGCGCTTCGCGTTCTGTGCCGGCAAGATCGCGCGCTCGAAGCCGAGCCGCGCGGCCTCGGCGAGGCGCTGCTCGCACAGCGTGACCGCGCGGATCTCGCCGGCGAGCCCGACCTCGCCGAACATCACGGTGCGCGCATCGATCGCGCGCCCGCGGGCCGACGACGCGATCGCACACGCGATACCGAGATCGATTGCCGGTTCGGCGAGTCGGATGCCACCGGCGACGTTCACGAACACGTCCCGATCGAGTACGTCGCAGGCGGCGCGTTGCGCGAGTACGGCGAGGAGCAGGGCGACGCGATTGCTATCGACGCCGGCCGCGGTGCGACGGCCGAACGTGGCGACGGCGGGCGCGACGAGCGCCTGGATCTCGACGAGGAGCGGCCGCGCGCCATCGGCAGACGCGACGACGACCGATCCCGGTGCGCCGATCGCACGCTCGGCGAGCAGGTGTGCCGACGGGTTCGTGACCTCGGCCATCCCAGCGCCGACCATCTCGAACACGCCGATCTCCTGGGTCGACCCGAACCGGTTCTTGTGTGCGCGCAGGATCCGGTATGGCCCGCCATCGCCTTCGAGCTGGAGCACCGCATCGACGAGGTGCTCGAGGGTCTTGGGCCCCGCGAGTCCACCATCTTTGGTGACATGGCCGACGATCACGACCGGCGTGCCGGTGGTCTTCGCGAACTGGACGAGCCGGCTCGCGCACTCGCGGACCTGCGCGAGCGAGCCCGGGATCGAATCGAGGGCGGGGGTGTACACGGTCTGGATCGAATCGACCGCGAGCACGGCCGGGCGCGCCGCGATCGCGTGCGCGAGGATCTTCTCGACATCGGTCTCGGCGACGATCGAGATCGCATCGCGCGCGGCGCCGACGCGACGCGCGCGCATCGCGGTCTGCGCGACGGATTCCTCGCCGGTCGCGTAGAGCACGGTGCCCGAGGCGCACAACCCGGCGAGCGCCTGGATGAGCAGCGTCGATTTGCCGACGCCCGGATCACCACCGAGCAGCACCGCGGAGCCGGCGACGAGACCTCCGCCGAGCACGCGATCGAGCTCGCCGATGCCCGCGACCAGGCGCGTGCCATGGATCTCGACGACGCTCGTGATCGATTGCGGTCCTTCGCCGACGGCGACGCCGCTCGAGCTCGGCCGCGGCATCGCGACCTCGGCGAACTGCTCGACGAGCGAATTCCACTCCTGGCAGGCCGGACAGCGACCGAGCCACTTGGTCTCTTCGTGGCCGCACTGCTGGCAGACGTGGACGCTCTTCGGCGCCTTCATCGCCCTGATCTTGGCCATGGCGGGTTCATACCAGCCTGATCTGACGTTCAGCTAAGGCGCTTACGCAGCGAGTCTTGCTTCTGCTGCAGCTTCTCGGCGAGGTCGGTCTTGCCGAGCTCCTGCGCGCGGACCGCGCCGATACCCAGCCACTTGAGCGCGCGGCTGACGCTGCCCGCGGCGAGGAACGCGCGGCTCGCCGAGAGCGCGACCGCGACATCGCCATGATCCTCTTCGTGGCGGCGTTCGAACATCGCCTCGGCGCGATCGAGCAGGCCCGCGCTCACGTACATGTCCGCGAGGCCATCGCGCATCGCACCGATCCGGGGCGCGCCGTGCGGCATCGTGGCGAGCGACGCGGTGTACGCATCGGTGAACTCCTCGTAGATCTTGATCGTGGTCTCGGGAGCGCCCGGCGACAGCGAGACCAGGAGCTCGAGGAACGGCGCGTAGAACACGTAGTTGTCGATCGGACAGCGAAGGACGCCGATCACCTCCTCGCGCCCGAGTGCCTCGCCCTCGTGCGCCGCGGCCGCGATCGTCGCGGCCTCGATCGCATTGCCCGAGCCACCGAAGCGCTCGCGCGCCGCGACCAGCCCATGCTCGCGGACGACCTCCGAGACGCGCTCGGCTCGTGCGACATGCTCCGTGATCCCGGGCCAATCGAGCAGCTGGGGCTCGGTCGGTGCGGCCGGCGCCACGAACGCCGGGGTGAAGTGGCTCTCGTACGTCGCCCCGTTCGCAGTGAGTGCCGCGCGAGCCGCGGCGATCTCCTCGGGGGAGAGCCAGCTGATCCTCATGGAGGTCAGCGTACCACGCAGCGCTACTTCTTCTTCGGCGGAGTCTTCGCGGGCGGCTTCTTGCTATCGGCGCCACCACAGTTCGCAGTGCCCATCGCCGCGCACTCGTCGGTAACCCGCTTCACGCCATCGGCCGCCGACGAGTCGCCCTTCTTGAGCTTCAAGTAGTGCGAGAACGCATCGGCCGATTTCGCGTTGTCGTGGTTCTCCTTGTACATGTAGCCGAGATCGAACCAGCCGTCGGCGTTCGCGGGATCGAGCTCGGTCGCACGCTCGTACTGGGGAATCGCCTTGTCGATGTCCTGCTTGCGGCGATACGCGACCGCGAGATCGAAGTGGTACTGCGCGTCGTTGTCGTTGAGAGCGACCGCGGCCGAGAGCGCCTTGATCGCATCGTCATCGCGCTTCGCGAACCGATACGCGACGCCGAGGTTGTGCTGCCAGTCGGCGTTGTCGGGCTTGAGCTTGACCGCCATCTCGAGGTTGAGGATCGCGTTCGGGTAATCGTTCTTCTTGCGCTGGACCGTGCCGAGCCACGCACGAATCTCCGCGTCTTTCGGGTTCAGCTTGCACGCGGTCTGCAAGGCGGTGAGCGCCTGGTCCCACTTCTCGGCCTTCGCGTAGGCGGTTCCGAGGTTCGTCCACAGCACGGGGTCCTTCGTGATGAGCGCGGTCGCGTGCTCGTAGGCATCGATCGTCTTCGGCAGATCCTTCTTCTGCCGGTACATCGCGCCGAGCGATGCCCACGCCATGCCGTGCTTCGGGTTGGTGGCGACGGCTTCTTCCATCGACTTGATGGCCTGGTCGGGCTTGTTCTCGGCCTTGTAGGCGAGGCCCTCCTTGTAGGAGGCATCGGCATCCTTGTCGGCGAAGGCAGGAGCCGAGACCGCCAGCCCGAGGGCCAGCACCAATCGAGTAAGCGCGCGCATGGCGCTGATCGTATCAGCGTTGGCTACGCTTCGCCCACTTGTGCCTCTAGCGCCTCCCCTTCCGCCACATCCCGCGAAAGATCCTGGAGTTGCGACCCCAGCTCCAGCGCGCGCTGGCTGGAGCTCACACCGACGGCGAGCTGGAACTTCTCGAGCGCGGCGAGGTGGTTGTGAAGCCGCGCGACCAGGCGCTCGCGGTGCTGACGGATGCGGTCGCGATACGTCCGCTGATCCGAGAGCGCGGCGCGTGCCGAGGTGTACTGGGTCTTCACCTCGGTGTCGGTGGCCTCCGCGATCCGGCGATCGAGGTCTTCCATCCGGCGACCGAGATCCTCATCGCCGCTGTTCGGCGTGCCGTTGAGTTGGCTCTCCGCGCTGGTCGCTGCGACCTCGAGCGTCTTGACGACCGCCTCGCGCACGAGGCTCGCACTCGGATCGGTCTCCGCGAGCTTCGTCTTGATCTCGTTCCAGATCGCGACGGTGCGCGTGCACAGGCCGCGGACCTCGCTATCGAGCGTGGCCGGCAACAGCGCGATCGCGCGCTTCACCGGATCGATCTCGAACGAGAGGTGACGCGGCAACATCGCGATCACGCCGACGATGCCCATCGCTGCGCTCGACGCCGCGGCCGTGACCCACGGCGCCCACGTCGCGGTCGCGCGCGCGTGATCGAAGCGCAGCGCGGTCCACATCGCGAGCAACGTCACCGTCGCACCGAGCAGCGTGATCGCGAGGCCTCGTAGCCCGCGGCCGCCGATCGTACCGAGGGCGAGGATCCCCGCGCACAGCGCGAGTGCGGGCGAGCTGGTCGCCATGAAGAGGAGCGGCACGCTCGCGAGTGCAGCCGCGCCGAGGCGCACGATCGGCTTGCCGTAGCCGAGCGACGCACCGATCGCGATCCCGAACAGCCCACCAAGTACCGGTACCACCGGCGAGCTCGGCATCACACCGTGGAGCGCGATGCCGAGCGCCGCAGAGCTCGCGGTCATGCCGAGAGCAGCTCGATGAAACGAGGCGTGATCGCTAAACCGAATATCCATGAGCGGTTAAACGGCCGAGTAGGCGATTTCGGTCTGACCGCCGAAATACAACAAGGCCCCGTGATCACGGGGCCTTTTTCGATCCAAAGGATCGGTCCGCTTAGAACGTCAGGCGGACGCCGAACCGGAAGCTACGCGGCGCCTGGAAGTACGCCGTCGTGTGCCCGAAGTTCGGGTTGAGTACGGGGGTGTGAGCGCCCTCGGCAGAGGTATCGACGTTGAGCGCCTTCACGTGCTTGAGGTCGTTCAGGTCTCCGCCGACGATCGGACGGACCGCGTCGTTCGTGTAGTCCTCATCCACGGTGGCCTCCTGCTGAGCATCGGTGATGTTGAATACATCGCCGAAGATCTCGAGGGTCTTCGTCTTGTCGAGACGACGACCATAGCTCAGGTGGAAGTCGGCCTGGCCAGTGGTCGGCGAGCGTGCAGCCGAACCGCGCGGGAGGATGTAGCTCTCGCCCGGGCCGTACGCAGCGTCGTTACCGAGCACGTTGTGCGCGATCCCCGACTGCGCACGGAGGCTGGTGCCCACCGTGACAAGCCCTGCCGCCTTGAGGTCGAAGCGGTAGAAACCGTCGATCTTCACGTTGTGCGGGCGGTCGAGGCCGAGCGCGCCGTAGCGGTTGGCAAGCAGCGCCGGGAGATCAAACTGCGACGTGATGTTCGGGTCGAGCTGGCCGGTTTCCGTCGAGAACAGACCCGGGAAGTTACCCTGCTCCTTCGCGTAGGTGTACGACGCGAGGATCAGCGAGTTCTTCGTCGGGCGCTGCGTCAGGTTCAGGGTGACCGAGTCGTAGTTGCGCGACGGCTTGTCGTACAGCTTCACGCGGTACATGCCCTGGGCGCGCGCAGCGTCGAGGTTGCCCTGCGCGACCGTGTTCGCGTCGGTCGACATCTGCTCGGTTTTCGCCTTCGCGAGGAGCTTGTTCGCTTCGTCGTCGAAGTTCTCCGATGGGTTCGTGATGCCGTAGTCACCGTTCGCGAGGAAGATGTCCTCCACGACGACCGGCAGCGTGCGGTGCGTGTAGGTGATCCCGAGCTTGGTATCCGGGAGGACCTCGTACTCCGCGCCGATGATGAGCTCCTGCGAGTACTGACCCTGCATACCCGGAGTCACGTACTCGACGCCACTGCCCGCGATCTGGACCTGCGTGAAGTCTGTACAGTTCCTGAGCAGCTGACCGGGCTGCTGGCCGGCCAGGTGGTTGACGTTGCAGTTCGGATCGTAGCCCGCGGCACCCGGCTGGAGGTGCTTCGAGTTGAGGTTTGCGATGTTGTCGATCTCACCGCCGAGCGACCGGATGTTGAGATCCATCGGGATGTTCTCGTAGAACCGGCCCCAGTGAGCAAAGATCTTCGACTTACCTTCCTGGGTCGGATCCCACACGAAGCCGATGCGCGGCGCCCAGTTGTTGAGCGTGAAGCCGGTGCTACCGACCGTCTCGCCCTCGGGAGTGATCGACCCCTGAATCTGGCTCGGGATGCCCGCGCTCTGGTGCTCGAAGCGGACGCCGGCGTTGAGCGTGAAGTTCGGGACGATCTGCCAGGAGTCCTGCAGGTAGGCGCCCAGCGAGCCGTCGCTCGCATTGCGCGCGAGGGTCGGACTCTGCGCGCAGAGCGAGCGGCCATTCGAGCAGATCGTCTGACCCTGCGTGAGCGCGACCGTGCTGGGGTTCGCGATCTCGTCGGGCGTGAGGTTACGCACGATGTTGTAGAAGTTGTTCAAGCGCCACGTGCCCGCCGTCGAGCGGCGGAACGAGCCGAAGCCACCCGAGTACGTCTGAGTCGTGTCGTAGGTCGAACCCTCGTAGTCGATGCCGCCCTTGAACACGTGGTAGCCCGCGAGCTTCACGCGCTGGGTGATCGACAACGACCCCGTGAGACGATCGTTCGTACGGTTCTCGAGGAGGCCGAGGCCGGACTCCTGGTAGAGGTTGACCGGGCAGTTGACGATCTTCGGATAGGGGTCGCCAGCAACGTTGTCGGCACACTTCGACGCGACCGCCGCACCTTCGACATCCGAGAAGTCGGCGAGCGAGCGCGAGTAGTTGTAGTAGACTAGGTCCTGGTTGCCGACCGGCGTACCCGAGGTCGTGTTTTGGGTCGCGTGGTGATATCCGACGATCGCGTCGAACTCGGTCTTGCCGCCGTTGAGCTTCGAGGTCCACTTCGCCGACACGTCCTCCGCACCGCTATCGGTGTGGAGCAGGTTGTCGTTCAGCGCAGACGTCGTGTTCGCCGACGCGGCACCGGTGTACGGACGGTCCGCATTCCGCGGGTTACCGAACGCGCTAATCTGGAACTGGTTGTTCTGATCGATCGCGCCGTTGATCTTCGCCGTGAAGTAGTAGGTCTTCGACGAGCCGTTGGTGACCGAGCGCGAGACTTCTTGATGCTTCGTGAAGCCGGTGACCGGATCGACATCGGGAACGCCGTCTTGGTTCTCGTCGACCTGGCTCTGGACGATACGAGTGTTCGACGAGTTGGTCACCGAGGGGTCGAACCCTACGTGGAACCACAGCTTGTCCTTGATGATCGGACCGCCGACCTCTGCGCCGACATCCCAGATGTTGCCGTTGTTGAACTGGTTATTGATCGAGCCACCCGCGGTCTCGACCGTCTTGGCCTGCGAGGTGAACGAGCTCGGGCTGAAGTTGCCGAACACCGAGCCGTGGAACTCGTTCGAGCCCGACTTGGTGACGACGTTTACGATGCCGCCGGTCGCGCGGCCGTACTCGGCGTTGTAACCGCCGGTGATGACCTCGGTCTCGTTGATGAACTCGTTCGGCAAGTTCGACGACAGCTGGCCGTAGGCCGTATCCGTCGTGTTGATGCCTTCGACGACGTACGTATTCTCGACCGACGTAGCGCCGCCAAACGAGATGCCGTACTGGTCGCCCTGCGAACCGGCCGCGGCGCCCATCGTGGCGCCGAACGTACGGCCCGTCGGCACGTTGTTCGTATAGTCCGACGTCAGCGTCATGCCGGTCTTCGTCGATCCCTGATCGACGATCGGCGCGGTGCCCTTGATCTCGATGACTTCGCCCTTGGGCTTGCCCGCATTCGTGACCGAGTTAACCGAGATGTTGATGACGACTTCTTTGCCGACCTGCACGAGGACGTTGCCGCGCGAGTAGGTGGCGTCGTTGTAATAGACCGTCAGGGTATACATACCCGGCGGCAGCGACGTGACGAAGTACTGACCTGTCTCGTCGGTGATGACGACCTGCTCGCCCTGGAGGGCGGGCGACGTCGCGACAACCGTCGCACCAACGGCAGGCTCTTTCGCACCGGTGTCGCGCACGACACCGCGAAGCTGGCCGGCCTGGCTCGCTTGAGCGAACGCAGTCTCGGTCTTGATGAGTGCCACTCCGCCAAAGGCGAGGGCAGCCGCCATGAATGTTGATAGCTTTTTCATGGGTATCCCTTCCTAGAGGCAAACGTGAGGCGTCGTCGTGGACGGCGCGGTGACGGTGAAGTGGATCACCTGGTCGGTGCCCGGCGAATACAGGTTGCCAAGCTTGTCGGCTACCGAAGCGGTGCCCTTGAGCGTGAACGTGTACGTGCCCGGAGCGAGAGCCGCGGCCGGGGTGAGCCGGAGCTGCTCATAGGATCCCGCGCCAGCGACACCACGGTTGGAGGCCACGAGCGTCACTGCCGGCGAGATCGTGTAGTCGGCTGCCGTGAGGGTCGCCGGGTCGATCTCCTGGTTGAACGTGAGGGTGATGCCAGTGGCCGAAGCAGACACCGACTCGCTCGCGTTGTCCTTCGGCGTGATCGACTTTAGCGTGATCGCCGCAGCCGTCGTGAACGTGACGACCTGATCGGCAGCCTGGGTGTACGTCGCCGAGCTGACACAAGCGCCGAACTCAGCGCCCGGACAATCGGAGATCGCCGCGCCACCCTTGAGCGTGAACGTGTAGGCGGTTCCGAGTGCGTAATCCCCCGCGAGGCGGATATTTCCGGTTACCGGATTGATCTCCACGAGTGCATTCGCGAGCGCCGGTGTAATCGTGTAATCAGCCGCTGTGAACGTGGCGTCGTCCATGTACTGGTTGAACGCGAGCTCAATCTTGGCGCCCGGCTCGGTGGCCGGCGTGATGCCGACGAGCTTGAGCGCGTTCGTCTTGAACTCGGTCTGCGTCAGCGCCGCCACCGAGGGTGCGCCGAGCGTCGTCGACTTACCGCACTGGTCGACGAGCACCGTGCCCGCCTTGAGCGTGAATGTGTAGTCACCGCTCGTGATGAAGTCAGCACCGATGCTGTAGTCGTCAGGCGCATTTGCCGAGACGAATACGTTGGCTGCAGCTGGCGTGAAGTCAACGCCCGACTGCACCGATGCCTGAGTGACCGGGGCGTTGAAGGTGACGTCGACGCCTGCGGCGATCGGGTCGACCGACTTGCCGTCGGCGGGCGTGATCGCGATGACCTGGATCGGCGCGATCTTGAACTTGTAAGGAATGGCCGTGGTGCCGCGCTGATCCGCGGGGACCTGGTTGCCATCCTTGTCGTGGATGATGTCCTTGAGGCTGACGAAGCACTCCGCGCCCGTCGCGACCACGGTCGGATCATTCGGGATGATCGCGAGGCTGGGTCCGAGGGGGTAGCTGATGCTGTTACCAGCCGGCGAGTAATAGCCGTCGTACGGAACGTCGACGAGGCCCGTGCCCGCGGCGCTCTCGCACTTGAGCGTCACCGGCTGGGTGTTCTTCAGCGTGCCTGTGTATGTGCCCGTCGGCATTCCCATGGCATTGACGTCGGGAACCAGATCCTCGATCGAAGGATCGAGCAGCTCGTCGAACTCGATGCGGACGTACCAGGACTCCGGCATCGCGCTGATCAGCTCGTCGACAGGTTTGGTACGATCCGTTGGACAGATCACGAGCTGCGTGACGTCGTTGAGATCGACCTGATCGGGACGCTTGTCGTCCCCGATCCCTTGGTCGTTCGGCCCGATCGTCTTGCAGTATGTGGCCTGCTCGAGCGCAGCCCCCCCTCCTGCTAAACCAGGGCGCGTATCGAGCGCGTTGACGGAGACGGTGAGTACCTCTGGCGGACCCTCGGGCCGCAGATCGCTGTACTCATTAGGACGGGTGCAGGCAGTGAGCGCGAGCGCAGACGTCGCGACCACGCCGACCCATTTCCAACGAAGTGGAAGATAGACGGACATTAACGAGCCTCCCAACAGTTGCTTTCGGCAGCGGAGTGATCGCCCACTTGTGTGTCGAACGCAAGCTACTCAAATGACAAAGGCCAGCAGAATGCCAGCCTTGTCACAACTAGATCCCGTGTCCGGAATCCGTACGTCAGATAATTTGACTACCAATTACACGTGAGCATTGCTCACGCGTTGGGGCGTTTTCCGTTCGTATTGGGCGCTGGCGCCGCAGTCCGCGCGGCTGGCACCGAAGTCGCGGCTTTATTTCCGTCATCTGGCTTACTCACTGGCGCCGGAGTGGGCGCCACAGTGTGCTCGGGCGCCACATCGACACCGATCCGGCGGATGCTGTGGTGGGCGAGGACCTTCGCTTCGATCGAATTGTAGGTCTCGGGGTGATCGATCAGGAACTGCTTCGCGTTCTCGCGACCCTGGCCGATCCGTTCGCCGTTGTACGAGAACCAGGCGCCGCTCTTGTCGACGATGTTCGCCTCCGACGCGAGGTCGACGAGATCGCCCTCACGCGAGATCCCCTGGCCGTAGAGGATGTCGAACTCGACCTCCTTGAACGGCGGCGCCATCTTGTTCTTCACGACCTTGACGCGCGTGCGGTTACCGATCACGTCCTCGTCCTTCTTGAGGGCACCGACCCGACGAATGTCGAGACGCACCGACGAGTAGAACTTGAGGGCATTGCCACCCGTGGTGGTCTCCGGCGAACCGAACATCACGCCGATCTTCATACGGATCTGGTTGATGAAGATGACCATCGTGCGCGACTTGGAGATCGCGGCGGTCAGCTTGCGGAGCGCCTGGCTCATCAGACGAGCCTGGAGACCGACGTGGGTATCCCCCATCTCGCCCTCGAGCTCGGCCTTCGGCGTGAGCGCCGCGACGGAGTCGATGACGATGACGTCGACGGCGTTCGAGCGCACGAGCATGTCGGCGATCTCGAGCGCCTGCTCGCCGAAATCTGGCTGGCTGACGAGGAGCTCTTCGGTCTTCACGCCGAGCTTCTTCGCGTAGTTCACGTCGAGCGCGTGCTCCG
Organism: Kofleriaceae bacterium; assembly: GCA_025357755.1. Lineage (GTDB taxonomy): Bacteria > Myxococcota_A > Polyangia > Haliangiales > Haliangiaceae > JABFXX01. Next base: position 36,051 of record JANXOP010000054.1, read on the forward strand.
CGTCGATGAACGCGCACACACCACCGCGCTTTTGCGCCTCGGCGACGATGTGCAGCGTCAGCGTGGTCTTACCGGACGACTCCGGTCCGTAGATCTCGACGATCCGACCGCGCGGCAGGCCGCCGATGCCGAGCGCGATATCGAGGCCGAGCGAGCCGGTCGGGACCACGCTGATCTCGCGGTCGATCGGATCCTTGCCGAGCTTCATGATGGCGCCCTTGCCGAACTGCTTGTCGATGGCAGCGAGGGCGAGGTCGATGGCCTTGTCACGCGCCTGCGAGGAGGCGTTTTCGACACGGGCCGTGGGCGATGCTTTGTCGTTCGATTCCTTCATCCGATTTGTCTCCCGGAGCGTGCTGAAGCGCTCCTTATTTGGCCCGTTCGCGTGGCCATCCGTCGTCAGTTTCGTCCGCCATGTCTACGGCTTCGGTCTGACGTTTTTCGGGCTGTACCGGCGCTCGATCGGCTGTTTTGAAGGCGATTTTGGAGATTTCGTTGTATGCAGAAACCTCTGATATCGTTTTGCTTTCGAACAAAATCACGCCGTCCACCCGGGTATCACTGAACATTTGTTCCGACATGGGTAACACGACGTCTTTCAGCGGTCGAGTTTCTCGTGCACGACCTAGCGTGACGTGCGCTTTAAAGCCGCGGCTCTCGGCGGCGAACCCGAGCGTCGCGCAGGCCAGGTCGATCCGGCTGGCGAGCTCTGCGGTCTCGCCGCGATCTTCGACCCCGGCCCACACGACATTGGCCGAATCCAGCGACGGAAATCCGCCGAGCCGAGCCGTCCGAAACTTGAACGGCTGGCAGCCAACGAGCGCGGCCGTGATCCGATCCTCGACGGCGTGGACCAGCTCGGGCTGGACCCAGCCGAGGAACTTCAGCGTCAGGTGATAGTTGGTCGGCGAGGCCCACTTGATATCGAGGTTGGCGTCCTTGGCGCGACGCGCGAGCTGCTCGGCACATTGCGCGAGCGCATTGGCGGTCTGGACCGAGACCCGAACACCGACGAACAAGCGCGTCCCGCGCTCTGATTCTTCACTCACGACTTCACCTCCTCGAGGATCAAGCTCAAGGCCCACCACGCGGCGAGCTGACGGATCTGGTCGCGTGTCCCCGGCCACGCGAGCTGCTTGGTCTTGACGGCCGTGTGCGTGGCGATCGCCAACCACACCGTGCCGACGGGCTTGTCGGGCGTCCCACCGTCGGGGCCGGCGATCCCGCTCACCGCGACGGCGAGATCGGTCCCGAATCGCTCGCGTGCGCCACTCGCCATCTCGCGCACGGTCGCTTCGCTGACCGCGCCGTGGGTCACGAGCGTCGCCTTGGCCACGCCGAGCTGACGGATCTTCTCTTGATTCGAGTACGTGATCGCGCCGCCGGCGAACGCCGCCGAGCTCCCAGGCAGCGACGTCAACAGCTCGCCGATCAGGCCGCCCGTGCACGACTCCGCCGTCGCGACGGTGCGCTTGGTCGCGATCAGCTGCTTGGTCACGACCGCGACGAGGTTGTCGGCGCCCGTTCCGTAGAGCACCCCCGCGAGGCGCTCGCGGACCTGCGTATCCATAGAAGCGAGCCGCGCATCGGCCGTCGCTTGATCGCGATCGCGGACCACGAGCTTCACGAGGGTCTCGGGAAACTTCACCTGATAGTGGATCGTCGCGCCGGGCACGTCGTCGACGATGCCCCGACAGAGTTGCGAGATCTGCGACTCGCCACGCCCGAACGCGCGATAGATTTGACGCGCGATCCGCTCGACGCTGCCGGCCGCTTCCCGAAGCTCGGCGAGCCGCGCCCGCAAGGTCGACTCCCAGATCCCGGCGATCTCGCGCGGGAACCCCGGCAGGCAGAACACCGGGATCGGCGAGCCCTGCAGGCTTCTATAGATTGATTGTTCGAAACACGGCGCCAGCCCGGCCGGGTTGCCGAGCACGCGGGCCCCGGTGGGGACCCGGACCTGGCGGAGCTGGATCGCGGCGAGGCCCGGATTGACCGAAGCTCCCGGCATGCGGGTAAAAAACGACTCCATCCGCGCCCGGGCCGTCTCGTCGACCACGGGAGCTACACCCGCAAGCGCCGCGACCACGTCGACGGTTAGATCATCCTCGGTCGGCCCCAGCCCCCCGGAGCAAATCACGACGTCGGCGCGCTCGACCGCCTGACGCAGCGCCGAGGTGATATCGTCAGCGTCATCGCAGCAACTGGTCATCCAGCGTGTCGTGATATCGAGGTCCCACAGGCGCTGTGCGAGGGTGGACGCATTCGTGTTCACGATCTCGCCGCGGCACAGCTCGTCGCCAATCGTCAAGATCTCGGCATTCATGGCCCGCACACTCTATCTCCTTCAGGCCGAGAAGTAGGGCGGTTCGGTTGACGCAGCACCGCCGCCCCTCCTATGATTTCGGTGGAGTACGGGGCTCTCAGTTCTTCCTATGAAGATTCGGTACGCGGCTAAAACAGACGTCGGCATGAAGCGGACGCACAACGAGGATTATTTCTCGTTGATCGAGGACGAGCAGCTGTTCCTCGTCGCGGACGGCATGGGCGGTCACGCGTCCGGCGAAGTCGCTTCGAAGATGGCGGCCGAAACGATCGGCGAGTTCTATCAACGAACGCGCGAGGACGAAGACGCGACGTGGCCGTACAAGATGGACCGCTCGCTCTCGTACATCGAGAACCGGCTGGTCTGCGGCATCAAGCTCGCGAACCTCCGCATCTTCGAGACCTCGAATCGCGACCTTCGTTACAAGGGCATGGGGACGACCATCGTCTCGACGCTGGTCTCCGGCGACAAGATCTACGTCGGTCACGTCGGCGATTCGCGGGTCTACCGCGTGCGCGACAACGCGATCTCGCAGCTCACCCGCGACCACTCGCTGCTCGAAGACTACAAAGAAGCCAAGCCGGACATGACCGAGGAGGAAGAGCGCAACTTCCCCCACAAGAACGTGATCACGCGCGCGCTCGGCATGCGCGAGACCGTGCAGGTCGACATCCGATCGCACCAGATCAAGAGCGGCGACGTCTACATCCTTTGCTCCGACGGCCTGTCGGGCATGGTGACCGATCCATCGATCGCCGAGATCGCCTCGGGCGCGAAGAGCCTCGAGCGCGCGGTCGCCGAGCTCGTCGACGCGGCGAACCGCAACGGCGGCACCGACAACGTCACGACGCTGCTCTTGCAGTGTCTGGCGGCCTAGTGACCTACCAGGTCACGGGCAAGCTGACCGTCAAGGCGCGGTCGAGCGTCCACGACACGACCACCGTGTGGGACAAGATCACGGGCACGGTCGAGGCCGATCCGAGCGCGCCTGGTGGCATCGAGGCCGCGAAGGCGACGTTCTCGGTCGACATGACGGCGTTCGACGCCGGCGATTGGCTGAAAAACCGGAAGCTTCGCAAGGACTTCGCGATCGAGGACCACCCGACCGCCACGTTCGCGCTGGAGCGCGTGTCGGAGGTCGTGAAGGACGGGGCGAGCTTTGCCGCGAAGGCCGAAGGTCAGTTGCGCTGGCGTGGCAAGACGGTTCCGCTCAAGCTTGTAGGCAAGGGCTCCCTCGATGCCGATCGTCTCACTGCCTCGGCCAGCTTCGACCTCGACATCCGGTTACTCGGGCTCGCCGCGCCCAAGTTCTTGCTGTTCAAGGTCGAGGACGTCGTGACCGTCGAGATCGTGTTGCAAGGCCGGCCCTCGTGAAGGGGCTGTTGCTCGTCGCAGCGCTGGCGGCCTGCGATGGCGCGAAGGTCGAGCCGAACGGGCTCGGCAACTACCGCTTCGGGCACACCACGATCGCTGGCATCCACGACGGCAACTGCCAGCCGACCGAGCTGCGCGATGGCCGCAAGGCGATCTGGTGCTTCGGCCTGCCACCGATCAAGGTCGGCAAGCGGGTCGCCGAGGTCGATGCGTACTTCAATGCGATGCCGCCGTTCGATCCGAAAACGACCGCACCACTGATCGAGCTCCAGCTCAAGGTCCGCGGCTGCTCCGAGGATGAAGCCGAGCGCTGGCTGCGCGAGCGCTTCGGTCCGCCGATCGAGAGCAAATCGACGCGCGAGTACTGGAAGAATTCGTTTCTGTGGGTCGGCGCGTTCCTGCCGAGCGAGCCCGGCCGCTGCCTGATCCATCTGCTGCCGCTCTCGGAGAACGCCGAGATCGATCGCATCAAAGCAGAGTAGTCACGAGCTCGAGCGAACGCGGGCATGGTGGCGACCGCTCACCTCGCGAAGCGACCCGCCGATCAGGATCAATAAGCTGGGGTCGTGATCGCCCAGTCCGCATCGAACTGGGTCTGGATCACCTGCACCTGATCGGGCTCGAGCACGAGCCCACCGACTTCGCGATTCTGCGACAGCGACGTCGACGACATGTTCTCGCTGCCGACGAACGCGACGCCATCGCCGATCATCAGCTTGGCGTGGAGATAGAACTGATCGATCGCGTAGCGCACCGGGATGTTGCGCTGCTGCATGAAGGTCGCGACGCCCGCGGCGCTGGACGTATCGCTCGTGCTATCGCTCTCCAGGATCACGCGTACCGTCGCGCCGCGATCGTGCGCCGCTCCGACCGCGTTCCGGATCGTGGCGTCGGTGATGTAGAGCACCTCGACATCGAGCGTCGTGGTCACGCTGTTGATGAAGTCATAGATCCGCTGGTTCGAGTTGATCGGCGAGACGATCATGCGCGTGCAAGCGAGGTTCGCGACCGGCGGGCTCTTGCCCTGCGCGAGCTGCCAGTCCTGATCGAAGATCGCCTGGATGTCGGTGACGTCTTCAGGATCGCGATCGACGAAGCCGTAGTTGCGCTCCTTGTCCATCGCATCGGCGTTGAAGTTCATCGACATCACGAGCGCGCTGGTGCGATCGACGATCACGTACTTCGCATGCGCGTACGTGTAGACCCTGGACGCGTTCAGCCACTGGACGCCGCCGGTATTGAAGATGCCGGTGACCGAGGCATTCCCCGCTTCATCGGGATCGAGGATCACGCGCACGGTCACACCGCGCTTGCGCGCCGTGACGATGTGGTTCGCGATGTCCTTGACCGTGAACAGATACATCTGGAGATCGAGGCTCGACTGCGCGCTATCGATCGCCGCGTTCACACGATCCTGGAGCCCGGTCGGTCCGACGAAGGCCTCGAGCGGCACGGTCCGCGCCGTGCGTGGCGTGCAGCCGGTGCCGTCGACACCATCGGGCTCGAGCGCGGCCGAATCAGGAGCGGCGCCATCACTGCCTCGGCACGCCACGATCGTGATCCATGCAACAACGAGCATCAGGCCGCGCATCCGGCGCGACTATGCGCGAGGCTGCTCGTCGCCGAAAGCGGAATCTACTTCTTGGCCCGCTGCTCGTTCGGGCACGTGCCGTTGGCATCACCCGAATACTTGGGGCACGTTCCATACAGCTCGTGGCGGTGACGGAGCACCGTGAAGCCGCCGAGCTTTGCCGCGATGCGCTCCTGCAGCCGCTCGATCTCGTCGTCCTCGAACTCCAGGATGAGGCCGCACTTGATGCAGATCAGGTGATCGTGATGGTCGCCGACGACCTCGTAGCGCGCCTGACCATCGCCGAACTGGCGCTCGATCGCGAGGCCGCTCTCGACCAGCAGCTTGAGCGTGCGGTAGACCGTGGCGTAGCCGACCCTGGGGTGGCGCTTGCGGACCTTCGAGAGGAGCTCGTCGATCGAGACGTGATCGCGGGTCCGCAGAAACTGCTCGACGATCGCCTCGCGCTGGGCGGTAGTATTGAGGCGATGATCGGTGATGTACGACCGCCACCGATTTTTCAGCTCGTCCGTATCGTTCGGCCTGAAGTCCGAGCGCTCCCCCATGGGTTTCAGCTTCTCCGCAACTGCCTTTGACGTCAAGCGATCTCGGAGGGATGACTTTTCAGTTTTGCGCAGCTACTCTCCGGCCGTGGCCGATCCCGAGCTCGGATTTGACGCGATCATGTCGCGCTTGCGCGAGGTCGTCAGCAAGCTCGAATCGGGCGAGCTCACGTTGGAGCAGTCGCTCGCGGTCTACGAGGAAGGCGTCAAGCTCGCACGCACGGGTCAGACGCAGCTCGCCTCGGCCGAGAAGCGCGTCGAGATCCTGGTCAGCGCCTCGGGCGGGGTGCAAGCCGTGCCCTTCGACGAGACGAGCTCCTGATGGCGACGCTCGCTCCAGCCAGCGCTCCGAAAGAGCTCGCCGCGTTTCTCGACGAGATGCGCGCGCTCGTCGATCGCGACCTCGCGCGTCGGCTCGCGCCACCCGCCGAAGATCCAGGTCGCCTGGTCGAAGCGATGCACTACGCCGCGACCGGTCCCGGCAAGCGGCTGCGTCCCGCGATCCTGCTCGCTGCGGCCGAAGCGTGTGGTGGTTCGCGCGAGGCCGCCCTCCCCGCGGCCTCGGCGCTCGAGATGCTGCACGCGTACACGCTCGTCCACGATGATCTCCCGGCGATGGACGACGACGACATGCGGCGCGGTCGTCCGACCGTGCACATCGCCTTCGGAGAGGCGATCGCGATCCTCGCCGGTGATGGCCTCCTCACGGCGGCGTTCGGCACGCTCGCCGAGCTCGGTCCGAATTGCGCGCCCGCGGTGCGCGTGCTCGCGCAGCGCTCCGGTAGTGCCGAGCTGCTCGCCGGTCAGGCAATCGATCTCGCGTATGCGCGGGCCGGCAGCATCAGCCAACCCGCCGACGAGGTCGAGCTGATCGACATCGAGCACCGCGCAGCGCGAACGTCGTCGCCGCTGATCGAATCGACCCGGGTCACCGATACCGCGCTCGAGCTCGTGCCGGCGCGTACGCTCGACGAGATCGAGCACATGCACGCCGCGAAGACCGGTGCGTTGTTCGCGGCGGCGGGCGAGCTCGGTGCGATCGCTGCGGGTGCACCGGCCGCGACGATCGCGGCGCTCGGTCGCTACGGGATGGCGATCGGGATCGCGTTCCAGCACGCCGACGATCGCGACGACGCCGAGCTGCTCGAGCACGGGTCCGCGGCCGCCGAACGGATGCGGACGCTGTGTACGCAAGCCCGCGCCGAGATAGCCCCGCTCGGTCCACGTGGCCGGCATCTCGACGCAATTGCGGCGTGGATCCTCGCCCGCGCTTGAGGTACGAATAAGAGTGACCGACGAGTGGGACGAGGAGACGGGTGCGACCGACATCGAGGAGCTCCAGCGTACTGGTGCCGTCTCTGCCCGCCGCGCCTGCCTCACGATCCTGACCGGCACGCTTTCGGGTCAGCTGTTCAAGGTCACCAAGGGCCACCTCAATATCGGCCGCTCGCCGCAAGCGGAGCTCCGGCTCGATGACGATGGCATCTCGCGCAACCACGCGCGGATCCGCAGCGAGACCAACAGCGCGTGGATCGAGGACATGGAGAGCCGCAATGGCACCTTCCTCAATGGCGAGAGGATCAAGCAGCCGATGGAGCTGCGCGATGGCGACAAGATCCAGGTCGGGCGCGGCACCGTGCTGCGGTTCGGCTTCCAGGACGCGCTCGACGAATCGTTCCACGAGAACCTCTTGTCGTCGGCGCTGCGCGACGGCCTGACCAAGCTGTTCAACAAGCGCTACCTGATGGATCGCCTGGACAGCGAGCTCAAGTTCGCGGTCCGGCACGAGACCTCGCTGTCGCTGCTGCTCCTCGATATCGATCACTTCAAGAAGATCAACGACACCCACGGCCACCTCGCCGGCGATGCCGTACTCGCGAACTTCGCGCAGGTGCTCGGCCGCGCGGTGCGCAATGAAGATGTCGTCGCGCGATTCGGTGGCGAGGAGTTCGCGATCATCCTGCGCGCGATCGGGATCGAGCCCGCGTTTCAGATGGCGGAGCGGCTCCGCAAGCTGGTCGAGCAGACCTCCGCGATGTCGAGTGCCGGTCCACTCAAGGCGACCGTCTCGATCGGTGTGGCGGGGTTCCCGTCGTCACCGGTCAAACTGCCAGATCAGCTCGTCGAAGCCGCCGACAAGGCCCTCTACCGCGCCAAGGGTGAGGGTCGTAACTGCGTGCGTCGCGCGTAGTCGCTCGCCCGGAGGAAGGGAATTTGGCCCGGGCGATCGGCGTTGCTAGGGTCTGAGCATGCGCCCATGGCTCTTGTTACTGGCGGCCGTCAACCTCGGGGCCTGCTCGGGTGACGATTCGCACCGCCACGTCACGAAGCCGGCGACCGGGCCCACCCCGATCGCCAAAGGCGAGACCAGCGCGCCCGCGGGTCCGGGGGTCTTGTCCGAGGCCCAAGCGGTCTCGTACTGGACCACGCCCGACGAGCTGGCCGGCGCAGCCGCGTTCACCGCGAAGGACTACGCGACCGCGAAGACCGCGTTCACCGCCGCGCGCGCCGCGATCAAGGAGACGGATCCGAAGCTGCCGCGGCTCGAGCTCCTGCTCGGGCTCTGTGATGCGGAACTGAATGACCACCCGAGCGCGGTCACGCACCTGGCGGTCGCGTACAAGGCGCTGCCGGACCTGTCGGACTACATCGGCTATCACCTCGCGCGCTCGCTGTGGCTCGCCCACGATCCGGCCGCGCACGACATCGCCTCGAGTATCGCCAAGGACTCGATCGTCGGCGCCGATGCCGAGATCTTGCTCGGCGACCTGTTGCGCGGCAAGAACGACTGGCCCGCGGTCGTCACCTACTACACCGACTATCTGTCGCGCCATCCGAACGGCCCGTTCCGCTCGGAGGCGCGCTTCGATCTCGCGGATGCGCTGACCAACGCGAAGCAGGATCCGCAGAAGGCGATCGCGCTGTATCGCCAGATCACGATCGATGATCCGTTGTCGTCGTGGACGCCGAAGGCCGAAGCGGCCTTGAAGGCGCTGAACGCGACACCGGATCCGCTGAACGGCGCCGAGCACGTCACGCAAGGCATGGTGCTGTTCGACAACATGCGCAACCCGGAGTCCGAGGCGGCCTTCACGGCGGCACTCGCGGATCCGAAAATCTCGGCGGCCGACAAGTGCACGGCCGCGTACAACCAGGCGCAGAGCCGGTTCAAAGCGCGCGATCGCAAGGGCGCCGCGCCGCTGTTCGATGCCGCCGCGACCGCGTGCGCCGCGGCGAAGAACACCGACCTCGAGATCAAGAGCAACTACCAGGCGGCACGCTCGTACTCGTTCATCGGCGATCACACGACCGCGATCGATCACTACAAGAAGGCCCAGACGATCGATCCGAAGCACAGCTACGCCGACGATGCGACGCTGCGCGAGGCCGAGGAGTGGCAGTCGCTCAAGAACGGCATGATGGTCGATCAGGTGCTCTCGGCGATGCCGGCGAAGTATCCCGATGGCGACAACACCGCCGAGGCGATGTGGCGGCTCGGCTTCCGCGCGTGGCGCGAGCAGCGCTACGACGATGCGATCAAGTGGTGGAACGAGCAGATCCGGCTCGTCCCGCACGACGACAACTGGTTCGGCGAGGGCGAAGCCCAGTACTGGCTGGGCCGGGCCTTCGCCGCGAAAAAGCAGCTGCCGAAGGCGATCGCGCAGTGGCAGCTCACGGTACGGAGCTATCCCGCCGCGTACTACGCGCTGCTCGCGCTCAATCGGTTGAAGGAGAACGCGCCGCAACAGTACCAGCAGATGCTCGTCGAGATCAAAACCGATCCACCCGGCTTCGATCCGAAGGCACCGGCGTTCACGTTCAAGCCGCGTCCCGAGTGGTCGTCGCCGGGCTTCCAGCGCGCGATGGAGCTGTTGCGGATTGGCCTCGGTGAACCGGCCGAGAAGGAGCTCAAGAAGCTCGGCCTGACCACGCCGAACGATCGCAAGCGCGTCGACGATCCCGACAAGCTCGAGAAGCTGTGGGCGATGGCGTTCCTCTACGATCGCGCGGGGCGGTTCGCGACCTCGATCTGGCCGACGCGCTGGCACGCCCTCGACTATCGCCGCGCGTGGCCGACCGGCGCGAACCGCGCGAAGTGGTTGATCGCGTATCCCAAGGCGTACTGGCCGCTGCTCACGAAGTACGCGAAGCTCAACAACGTGCCGATCGCGATGCAGATCGGCATCGTGCGCGAGGAGAGCGGCTTCGATCCACTCGACGAGAGCTACGCGAACGCGATCGGCCTCACGCAGATGATTCCGTCGACCGCGAAGGACAACGCACCGGCCGGCGTGACGCCGAACCGCGAATATCTCCGCGATCCGGAGAACAACGTCACGGTCGGCTCGCACTTCCTCGGCGGTCTGTTCAAGAAGTGGAACAACTTCGTGTTGCTCGTGCCGACCTCGTACAATGCGGGCCCGGCCGGCGTGACCAAGATGCTGCGCGCGCGCGGCACGTGGGATGCCGACGAGTTCGTCGAGGGCATCGTCGACGATCAGGCGCGCAACTACACCAAGCGCGTGCTCGGCAGCTTCTTCACGTACACGTGGCTGTACCAGGGCGAAGTGCCCGAGGTGCCGAACACGATCCCGCCCGAGCTACTTCCGAAGAAGTAGGTACCAGGCGCCGGCACCGATGCCGGCCGCGATCGCGACGACGAGCAACAACCACGGCCAGAGCCTGCCACCTTGGGCCGCCGGCAGCGGGACCGAGGTTGCCGGCAGGGCCGAGGTCTCGAACATCGGCGTCGGTGGCGTCGGGTCTTTCTTCGCTTCGGCCTTCGCTTCGGCTTTCGGTTTTGGTCTCGGGTTCGTTACGGGGACGCGTATCGGCTCGGGCGTGGGGGTCAGCATCATGTCGGGCTCGATCGTGATCGGCCGCTGATCGCTCGGATCGCCGAGCATCTGGATCACTTGCGACAGGCCGCTGACATCACGGCGCGGCTGCTGCGTGAACGCCCACTCGGTCCACTGCGCGAGCTTCTCGCGACTCGATTGCAGGCCGAGCTCGCGCGCATTGTTGATCAGCGCCGCGCGCAGGGCCGCCGCGCTCTGCCAGCGCGATTCCGGATCGCGGCTGAGCGCGGTCATCACGATGTCATCGAGCGTGGGCTGCACCGACGAATTCCACCGCGACGGCGGCTGGATCGGCATCTCGCGCAGCATGTTGATGATCTCGTAGTCGTTGTGGTGATCGAACAGCCGCTTGCCGGTGAGCAGCTCGTGCGCGATCACGCCGACCGCGAACAGATCGGCGCGGTGATCGAGCTGACCGAGCGTGTACTCCGGCGCCATGTAGCCGAGCTTGCCCTTCAAGATCCCGGCCTTGGTCCCGCGACTCGAGGTCACCTTCGCGAGTCCGAAATCGATCAGCTTCACCGTGCCCGATCCGGACACGATGATATTCGCCGGGGAGACATCGCGATGAACGATGCCGAGCGGCACACCCTTCTCGTCGACGAGGTTGTGTGCGTAGTCGAGCGCTTCGCACAGCTGGATCAGGATCTCGATCGTGTGCGGAATCGGAATCGCACCCGCGGCGTCTTCGCATTGACGCACGACCTGGCGCAGGGTCGGCCCCGGGACCAGCTCCATCGCGATAAAGTACGTACCGTCGCGAATTCCCAGGTCGTAGGTCTGCGCGATGTTCGCGTGACGCAGGTGTGCGGCGAGCTTGGCCTCGCGTGCGAACGACTCGACGACCTCGGGCTCGTCGAGCAGATGTGGCAGCAAGCGCTTGAGCGCGACGCGCTTGCGAAAGCCGCCAGCCGATTGCGACTCCGCGCGATGCACGGTCGCCATCCCGCCCTTGCCGAGCAGCTCGTACACGAGGTACGTGGCGAATTTCTCCGGTTCCGTCACTCCCTTACTTCGGGGGCATGCGCAGCGCGCCGTCGAGCCGGACCGTCTCGCCGTTGAGATAGCCGTTCTCGACGATCGACGCCACGAAGGCAGCGTAGTCGGCGGGATCGCCGAGCCGCTTGGGGAACACGACGTCCTTCGCGAGCGCGGCGCGCACCTCTTCCTTGAGCGACCCGAGCATCGGCGTATCGAAGATGCCCGGCGCGATCGTGACGACGCGAATCCCGACCGGCGCGAGGTCGCGCGCAGCAGGCAGCGTCATTCCGACGACGCCGGCCTTCGACGCGGCGTAGGCGATCTGACCGATCTGACCGTCGTACGCGGCGACCGAGGCGGTCATGATGATCACGCCGCGCTCGGCATGCTCGAGGGCCTCGGTCTTCGAGATCGCCGCAGCCGCGACGCGCAGGACGTTGAAGTGGCCGACCAGGTTGATCGCGATGATCTTCTGGAACAGCTCGAGGTCGTGCGGCTTGCCGGTCTTGTCGAGCGTCCGCGCGGCCCAGCCGACGCCGGCGCACTGCACGACCACGCGCAGCGGGCCGAGCGTGCCGGCTTGCTCGACCGCGGCTTCGACCTCGGCGGCATTCGTGACATCGGCCTTCGCGAACGCGCCGCCGACTTCCTTGGCGAGCTCGGCGCCCTTGTCATCGCGATCGACGATCAAGCACTTCGCGCCGCCGGCGCTCAGATGACGAACCGTGGCAGCTCCGAGACCGGAGGCTCCGCCCGTGACGAGTGCGACAAGACCTGGCAGCTTCATGCGTTGGAGCGTACTCGAACCTCGGCCGCGACGTGGCATGCTTCGGGGATGAAGCCAGTGCAGCTCCTCACCGCCCTTGCCCTCCTTGCCTCGCCTTCCGCCTTCGCGGACTCCAAGGCATGGACCGCCGGCAAGGCGGTGATTCCTTCGAGCGCGACGATCGTCGGGGGGATCACGGCATCGAGCCTGCGGTCGAGCGGCCTCTACCAGCAGTTCTTGCCGCTCGCCATGTCGCAGGCCGGGCAGCTCAAGGCCGGCATCGAGTCGATCCAGAAGACCTGCAGCATCGACCTCCTCGGGTCGATCGATTCGGCAGCGGTCGGCGTCGACGACGCGGGCGTCGGTACGATCGTGATCTCGCTCAAAGGAGTCACCCACAAGTCGCTCGATGCGTGCGCGCAGAAGATGGCCAAGGCGGACAGCAAGGACATCGCGATCACGACCGACGGCAAGTTCACCAAGTACGCGGGCTCGGCCATGGGAGAGAAGGCGATCTACGTCGATTGGATCTCGGCCGACACGCTCGCCGTGTCGACCTCGCCCGATGACAAGGAGGTCAGCACCAAGCTCCTCGCAGGCGGCATCGACAAGAGCGCCGTGCTCAAGACCGGCCTCGCGACGGTCAACAAGAACGCGAGCGTCTGGCTCGTCGGCAACAAGCTCACGCCACTGCCGGACCTCGGCGGTTCGATGAAGGCGTTCTACGTCAGCGCGACGGTCGCGAACAAGAAGATCGACGTCAACGCACACCTCGTGACCGACAGCGACAAGACCGCGACCGCGCTCGTCGCCGATGGTCAGAAGAAGATCGCGGGCCTCGCGGGTTCCGGCCAGTTCAAGGCGACGCTCGCGACCGTGAAGTTCACCAGCGCCGGCAGCGATGCCGTCGCGAGCGCGTCGATCGCCGAGGACGACGTGATCTCGATGGTGATGATGTTGGCCAAGTAGTTAGTACGCCTCGCACAGCGTCCCCAGCGGTCCGTAGATGCCGAGGTCGCGGTAGATCAACCGAGAGTTGACGTCGAGGTCGAGGATCCGCAACTCGGTCCTCTTGTCGCCTTTGACGAAGGCCGCTCGGTTCTTGTCGGGTTCGTTGTTATCGAAGACGAACCGGACATCGCCAGTCTTGGTCGAGTACACCTCGCCGCCGCTGTCGGCGACGGTGTCGGTCAGCGGCACTTCCTTCATCGCGCCCTTCTTGCCGACGAACAAGCGCTCGCCGTGACCGCCATAGTCTTTGCGGATGTGATCGACGTAGTAGTAGACGCCCGCATCGTCGCGCGCGAGGCGCTGGGCACCACGGATGATGCGAGTCGTATAGAACTTCGCCTTCGCGATGACTTGCTTCGCGCGCTCGGCCGAGACCTGCTTGAGCGGAATGCGCGCGGGCTCGACGTTCGGGCAGAACAGGTCGAAGCTACCGTCTTCCCGCCGCGTGATCTGGGCGGGACTGAGCCCGTCCGATTTCGGTACCCACACTCCGAGCGAGAACGGATCGATGCCACCTGCGCCGACCGATCCGCTGGTCGTGACTTTCACCTGGGCGTAGACGGCCTTGTCGCTCGGCCCGTAAAATACGTGATCTTCATTGACCGAGTTGCGCGTGGTCGTCGTCGTCTCGACCGTCTCGTCTCGAGCGACCACTTGACCATGCTGGATCACGACGCTGTGCTCGACGATCAGCGTTCCGCCTTGTGCGTCTTCGAGCACGAAGAGTTTGTCGCGATAGCCTTTGACGTCGACTTCCTTGGGGGTCGGGTCACCCCCGGACGCAATTCCGCATAGACCTGCCACCAGAGCAATCGCGCTGCGTGCACCCATCGTGGATGCATTATACGCTCAAGCCGGATGGCGAATTCATCGGCCAGGGCCGTCGTCGATGTCGGGACCGTCATCGACGGCACCTACATCATCGAGGGCATCATCGGCCGCGGGGGCATGGGTGCGGTCTTTCTCGCGAAGCACAACCGGCTCGAGGGCAAGAAGGTCGCGATCAAGATGCTGCACGTGGACGTGGGGAGTGGCGATGTCCTCAAGCGGTTCAAGACCGAAGCCGATATCGCCTCGAAGCTCAACCACCCGAACATCGTCGCCGTCATCGACTACGACGAGCTCGAAGACGGCACGCCGTACATCGTGTACGAGTTTCTCCCGGGCGAATCGCTTGCGCAGCGCCTCGCCGATGTCGGCGCGCTCGACCTCGAATCGGTGTTCTCGATCATGCGTCAGGTCGGGTCCGCCCTGTCGGCCGCGCATCGCGCAGGCATCGTCCATCGCGACCTCAAGCCCGCGAACATCTTCCTCGTGCCGACCGAAGCGGATGGTCGCGCGGTCGAAGTCGCGAAGGTCCTCGATTTCGGGATCTCGAAGATCATCGATGGCTCGACCTCGGCGGTGAAGACCCAGGAAGCAACGCTCTTCGGCACGCCGCAATACATGTCGCCGGAGCAAGCGAACGGTCAGCACTCGATCGTCGATGCGCGCACCGATATCTTCGCGCTTGGCGAGATCCTCTACGAGCTCGTCTCGGGGTCGCCGGCCTTCAGCGGCTCTAGCATTCCGGAGGTCGTGTACAAGGTCGTCCACCAAGCGCCGAAGCCGCTCGCCGAAGCGGCCCCCGACGTGCCTGATGCGATCGTCGCGGTGATCATGAAGGCACTCGCGAAGAAGCCCGAAGATCGGTATCAGAACGTGAGCGATCTGGTCGAAGCGCTGACCGGTTCGCCGCTGAGCGTGACCCGCAAACCGCGCGCGAGCGGAGCGGGCAGCCCGCCGCACGCGGCCGATTCGAACCACAGCTCGCACGACGCGTTCGCGCGCACGATGGGCTCGGGAGAGCACGGCGAGTCACCAACCGCCGCGTCGGCGCCGAGCGTCGCCCCGATTGCCCCGATTGCCCCGATTGCCCCGATCGAGAAGTCCGCCGTGACGGTGAGCACCGGCGGGCCAACCGAGATCCCGCAGCTCGAGAACGCCAGCACGGTGGCGCCGTTGACGAGCGCTCCGAGCGCGGGCGCCCACGCGGGGGCCACCGCAGGCGGTCGTGGCGTCCTCGCCGTCGCCGTCGTCGGTGTTCTTGCGGTCGGCGCGGTGGTGATGTTCTTGACGATGCGCGGCAGTAACGAGTCCCCGGCTCAGATCGCAGCTCCGGCTCCGACGACACCGGTGATCGCAGAGGAGGCGCGTCCCTTGCCACCCGTGCAACCACCGGTCGCCGTACCAGCCGATGCGGCGGTGGCGCATGATCCTGTCCCGGGCGTCGTTACGGGCGGCAAGAAGCCGAAGCTCCCGAACGACCCCATCGTAAAGGTCGTCGCACCGACGAAGTCCGACGACAACGGCGATCCAGAGGTCGAGCCGTTGCTGAGCCAAGCCGATGCCCTGTTCGCGTCACGCGACTGGGACAAGCTCATCCAGATCGCGAACCGGATCTTGGCGTTCAACGTCAGCACCACGCAGGCCGCGAAGGCGAAGGCCTATCGCGGCATGGCGATGTGCGGAAAAAATAGCGACGGCAATGCGCGCACCGATCTACGCGCGATCAGCCAGCTTCATGTCCCCGCGCAGCGCGCCCGCCTGCTCGAGTTCTGCCACAGCGAGCATCACCTCCAAGCCGATCAGTGAAGCAGGACGAGCACGCGACGTTGCGTGCCGATAGCCGTTCGACCGATCGTTAGATCGATAAAGCTTCGCGCCGTCGGCCGCGCGATGGCGATCACGGTGTCCGCATCGAGGTTGCCGGTCACCGGCTGATCATCGACTGCCGTGACGAGCTCACCCGGCGCGAGTCGAACGAGCTGCGCGAGCTGCGACGTCGAGGTACCGGGCGCGACATCGATGATCGTGGGTACGTCAGCGTTGGAGGCCACCGCGACGAGCTCGCGTTCGTGCTCGATGCGCGGCGACACCTCGGGCCGCAAGGCAAGGAGCACCAGGCACGCCCCGAGGAGCCCGACCGCGAGGGAACGGAACAGCATCATGCCGCTGGATTCTGCAAAGCAGCGGCCGTCCGAGACCCCGCGGTCTCGCGTAGTTAGCCGTGGCTCGTTCGTCGCGCGTTGCCACAATGGCGACGCGCGCTCGCAGCACTTCGACTACTCGTCTTTGATCTGCTGCGAGAGGTAGTTCTGCTCGCCGACCTGACGCACGAGCTCGAGCTGGGTCTCCAGCCAATCGGTGTGCTCTTCCTCGGAGACCAAGATCTTGGTCATGAGGTCTTCGGTCGCGTTGTCGCCAGCCTTGCGGCAGGCCTCGATGCCCTGGTTGAGGAAGGCGATCGCGGCGTACTCGAGCTGGAGGTCGACCTCGAGCTGCTCCTTGACGGTCTCGCCGACGTGCAGCTTGTGATAGCGCTGCATGTTCGGGACGCCATCGAGGAAGAGGATCCGATCCATGACGAGCTCGGCGTGCCTCATCTCGTCGATCGACTCTTCGCGCACCTTCTTCGCCAGGCGGAGATAGCCCCAATTGCGGCACATCTTCGCGTGGATGAAGTACTGGTTGATCGCGGTCAGCTCGTTGGTCAGGAGCTGATTCAAGAGGTTCAGAACCTCCTCGTTACCCTTCATGTCGTGTTCGTCCTCGCCGAGCGGTAGGGCCGCTCAGCGCGACCTTATCGACACGAGCGCGGACGTACAATCACGGGTGGCCGCGTTCTCACCGCAGCCGCGAGCCTCGAGTCGCTCGCGCAACTCGTCGTGGCACATGCCGCAGCCGGTGCCGGCGCGACATCGCGCGCCGATCTCCTCGACACTGCGCGCACCTTCGTCGATGACCGCGTCGATATCGCGGTTCGAGGCCGGGTAACACATGCAGACGATCATGTTTCGAAATTGATAATGCATTTCAAAACCGGTTACGTCAAGGGCTTCGTTCGACGCGGAATATTGGCCTCCAAGGGCCCGGATTCACTATGCTCTGGCCCGTGCGAAGCGTCCTGGTCATCGGCTCGATGATGCTCGTCGGCTGTAAACAACCGGATCCGCCCGCCCCACCGGCCAAGAGCGATCTGGTCGTGGTGACCGCAGGGGCACCGCCGCAACAGCTGCTGCGCTACCACCTCGCGAAGGGCAGCAAGGCGATCGTGGAGCTCGAGCTCGAAGAGAAGCTCGTGGCGGGTGAGATGAAGAGCTCGTCGCCCTCGCTGTCGTTCACGCTCGAAGTCTCGGTCGACGAGGTCCGGCCGGATGGCGCGATGAAGTTGACCTCGACGATCACGAACATGACCGCGCGTGGTGCACCGGATCAGCCGGGCGTTCCGCGCGCCACCTCGGAGGCCGTCGCGCTCAAGGGTACCGCGATCACGTCGCTGCTCAGGCCCGACGGCTCGATCGATGACGTGCGAGCGAACATCGACAAGCAGCTCTCGGAGTCCGCGAAGGCCGAGGTCGATCAGATCGTGCGAGCGATGCCAAAGCTGGTGATGCCGCTACCGAGCGTGCCGGTCGGCGTCGGCGCGAAGTGGCGAAGCTCGCGTGGCCTCGGGCCCGCGAGCCTACTCGCGCTCACGAGCGTCACCACGATCGATCTGACGGGGATCGCCCACGATGTCATCAACTACACCGTGACCTCGACGGTCCATGGCGACGATCAAGT
Source organism: Kofleriaceae bacterium (assembly GCA_025357755.1). GTDB lineage: Bacteria > Myxococcota_A > Polyangia > Haliangiales > Haliangiaceae > JABFXX01. The sequence goes on from JANXOP010000054.1 coordinate 54,106, forward strand.
CGTAAAGCAGGACGAGGTCGAAGTCGACTGCAAGGCGATCACGGGAACCGCGACAGGGAATGGTTCGTTCGATCTAGCCAAGCTCGCGATCAACGGCGCGCTCGCCGCCGAGCTCCACATGGACATGACGACCGGCAGCGACAAGACGAGCATGCTGATGCAGCTCGAGCTCCACACCTCGAGTCACTAGGGAGCGCACAGCGCGCCGTACTTGGCGCACGTGCCGCCGGTCACGGCATCGCAATGGTGATAGAGGCCATCACCGAACGAGAACATGCATCCGCTCTTCGGTGCACATGCGGCGCCCCACTGCGAGCACACTCCCTCGACCGGCGCCGAGCACTGCTTGTACGTCCGATCGGCGGGATCGATCATGCAACTCTCGGGTGGCGTGCACGCTGCACCGAAGTGAAAGCAGATGCCCGCGCCTCCCGCGAGGCACGTGAAGTAGGTCGCGGTCGCTTGATGGAACGCGCAGGTCGCGGTCAAGCAACCTACGTCGGGTGCCGCGATCGCGACTTGCGATCCGGATCCTGCACCGCTCGGGTTGGGTGTCGCGACGGCGCCACTGCCCGCACGAACCGGTGTGCGCGGTGGCCCAGAGGTCCCATTCGTGACGTCGGGCGGATGGCCTCCGCAAGACGCGACAGCGACGACGATCACCAGGGCACAACGCACCGCGTGAATATAGCGTAAAGAATCCTCCGCGCCGGCGATTCGATGTACGGTCCGAGCGATGAGGGGACTCACCGTCGGCTTGGGTCTGATGCTCGCGGCATGCAGCGGCGACACCGCGCTGCCAATCGAGGCGCAGTGCAATCCGCTCGGCATCAACAACTGCATGACGCCGTGGCCGTCGGCCGTGTTCGAAGTCGATGACTCGACCACCTCGACCGCGCGCAAGCTCGCGATTCCGGATCACACGCTGCCGACCAACTTCGACCACGACACCGTCGATCCGGCGGGCTGGAACAAGGCGGATGGCTTCTCGCCCTCGGCGCCGATGGTGATGTCGTTCCCTGGTGGCGTCTCGGCCGAGGGGCTACCGCAGGCGAGCGACATGACGTCGTCGTTGATGCCCGAGAGCCCGACCGTGATCCTCGACATGACGACCGGCACGCGCGTCGCGCACTTCGCCGAGATCGACATGCAGGCGGACTCGACGCCCGATGCGCAGGCGCTGTTCATCCGGCCATCGCAGCGCTTGATCGGTGGCCATCGCTACGCGGTGGCGATCACGAACAAGGTCAAGGCGCGCGATGGGGGCGAGCTGCCGGTTCCGCCCGGCTTTGCCGCCGTGGTGAACGGCAAGCACACCGATCACTCGCTCCTCGAGACATATCGCCCGCGGATGAAAGAGGTGCTCGACGCCCTCGCGACCGCCGGCTTCGACTCCGCGGATCTCGTCGTCGCGTGGGACTTCACGGTCGCCTCCGACGACTTCATCCACCGCGACATGATCGCCGCGCGCGATCGCGCGATCGCGGCGCTCGATGCGCATCCGATCGCCTTCACGATCACCACCGATGCGCCGATCGACGACGGCTCGCAGATCAAGCGCAAGATCACCGGCTACCTCGACGCGCCGCTGTTCCTCACCAACGGCGGCAACAACACCGTCGGCACCGTGATCGCGCGCGACGATCAGGACCTGCCCGCGCTGCAGGGCTTCTATCAGATCCCGTACACCGCGATCGTGCCTGCGTGCGCGTACACCGCGCTCGCGCCGGTCGGCATGGTGCTCTACGGCCACGGCCTGATGGGCACCGCGGCGGAGGTGAGCTACGGCGTCCAGAGCCAGACCGCCGCCGAGGCTTGCCTCGTGATGGTCGCGACCGACATGCGCGGCATGTCGACGCCCGACTTCAGCGCGGTCGCGACGGCGCTCAACGATGCGACGCACGCCGACGGCGTGATGGAAGTGCTCGAGCAGGGCATCGTCAACAACGTCACGCTCGTGCGCGCGATGCGGACCACGTTCGCGAGCTCGCTGTTCGTCGATGCGGCGAACGCGAACCATGGCCTGGTCGATCCGACGAAGGTCTACTACTACGGGCTCTCGCAGGGCGCGATCTTCGGGACCTCGATCATGGCGTACGAGCCGACGATCCAGCGCGCCGCGCTCGGGGTCGGCGGCGCGAACTACTCGCTGCTGCTCGACCGCTCCGCCGATTGGCCGCAGTACCGTACGATCCTCTCGGGCGCCTATCCCGATGCGCTCGACGACACGATGGTGATGAACCTGTTCCAGATGCGGTGGGACAAGGTCGAAGGCTCGGGCATCGTGAACACCGTGCTCGCAGGACCGCCGACCGCGCCGATCGCCAAGCAGATCCTCATGCAGATCGCTCTGTCGGACGAGCAAGTGCCGAACCTCGGCAGCTACTGGCAGGCGCGCTCGATGAACCTTCCGGTCATCGGTCCGACCCCCATCACGCCGTGGGGCCTCGAGGTCGCTCCGAGCCCGCTCGCTCCGGGCGCGAGTGGCATCTTGATCATGGACGGCGGCGCTGCGGCTCCGCCGACGACGAACTTGCCTGCTCCGAAAGTCGACCCGAGCATGCACGACCTCACGCGCACGCAGGCCGCGACGCGGCGACAGCTCAAAGCGTTCTACGCGACCGGGACGATCACCAACGAGTGCGCAGGCGTGTGCACGTGCCAAGCCGGCCAGTGCGACTAGCGCTCGCCTTGGCGCTCGCCGGTTGCGGCTTCGCGCCGACCGCGACGCCGGGCGACAGCTCGATCGGCCACGATACGACCGTGCAGCTCGACGGTGGTGGAGCTGGCGATGCGCGCGTCGTAGCCGATTACGATCACGACGGCATCCCCGACGATGTCGATCTCTGCCCTCACATCGCGAACCCACAGAACCCCGATACCGATGGCGATGGCGTGGGCGATGACTGCGATCCGCGCCCCGGTCAGATCGACAGGCGCGTGTACTGGAGCTCGTTCGACAACCCGCTCGAGATCAACAGCTGGCTCGGCATCGGCGCATGGTCGGTGCAGTCCGGCGAAGCCGTCCAGGGCAGCTCGGGCCATACCACCTCGTATCTGCAAGTACCGATCGTCGTGAACCGCGCGTACGTCGCGACCTCGCTCGTCGCGGGGACGCTGAACGGCAACCCACCTACGGTCGGAATCCGGGTCACGACGACGAGCGGCAACCAGTACGGCTGCGCGTTCTTTCGCGCGATGGGAACGATCCACACGACCGCGTCGACGAACACGACGATGAATGCGATCGGCTCGTGGTCGACGAACGACATCACCGGCCACGCATACCGCGTGACCGAGGATCTCAGCACACCCACCAGCACCAATGGCTGCGCGTTCGTCGATACGAGCTCGACGATCCACCTGACCAGCGCGTACGCCGGTGGTGAGACGGCCCCAGCGGGTCACGTCGAGATGACGACGATCGACGCGACGGCGACCTACGAGTACCTGTTCATCGTCGACACCGCGCCGTCTTGAACGGCGCGGGCCGGCCTGCCGATCAGGGGAAGATGCCGCGCTCTTTGTAGACGTGCTGCAGCCGCTCGAGGCCGATCGCGTAGCTCGCGGTCCGCCAGTCGGTCTTCTGCGCGAGCGCGTACTGGCGGACGTTTTGATACGTCTGCTTCATGCGGCGCTCGAGACGACCGAGGACATCGGCCATCTCCCACTGCTCGGCGCGCTTGTTCTGGAGCCACTCGTAGTAGCTGACGATCACGCCGCCGGAGTTGCAGAGAATGTCGGGGATGACCGCGATGCCCTTCTCGAGCAGGATCTCTTCGGCCTCGGGATAGGTCGGGCCGTTCGCCCCTTCGACCATCATCTTGACCTTGAGAGCCTTCGCTTCGGCGACACCGACTTCGAGCTCGAGCGCGGCGGGCACGAAGATGTGCGCGTCGAGCGCGAAGAACTCTTCACGCGTGATCTTCGAGGCACCCTTGTAACCGGCGACCGAGCCGGACTTGTGGACGTGCTCGCCGAGCTTGTGCGGGTTGATGCCTTCGGAGTTCGCGATGTAGCCGCCGACGTCGCCGACGCCGAGGATGACCGCACCCTTTTGCGAGAGCAGGCGCGCGGCGTAGCTGCCGACGTTGCCGAAGCCCTGGATGATCACGTGGCAACCATCGAGGTTGAACCCCGTGTCCTTCGCCCACTCGGTGATGCAATGGACGACGCCCTGGCCGGTCGCTTCCGCGCGGCCGTGCGAGCCACCCGCCGAGACGCTCTTGCCGGTCACGACACCGCGAACGGTGTTGCGGTCCGAGGCGCCCGCGATGTTCATGTACGTGTCCATCATCCAGACCATGGTCTGGCTGTTGGTGTTCACGTCGGGCGCCGGGATGTCGTGGTCCGGGCCGATGTTGGTGCCGAGCGCCGCGGTGAAGCGACGCGTGATCCGCTCGAGCTCGGTCTTGGAGTACTGGCGCGGATCGAACTTGATGCCGCCCTTACCGCCGCCGAACGGAATCTCGTGGAGCGCGCTCTTGTAGGTCATCCACGATGCGAGCGCCTTCATCTCGTCGAGGTTCGCCTCGTGGTGGTAGCGCATGCCGCCCTTGTAGGGGCCGAGGATGTTGTTGTGCTGAACGCGGTAACCCTTGAACATCTCGATCCGGCCGTTATCGCGGCGGACCGGGAAGTTCACGATCAACTCGTTCTTCGGCTGCCCGATGATCTGGGCAATATCCGGCTCCATATTGATCAGCTTCATCGCCTTCTCGATCTGCTTGGTAGCGATCTCGAAAAGGTTGCCGCGATCTTTCAGAGCGACTTCAGCGTTCTTCTGCGCCACCGGTGCTACCGGCGTTTGTGCGGTGCTCATATGAGGCGTTAGGCGTACCGCCGCTCGCTGCGACCGAGCAACCAATTTCCCTACTATTTCGGTCGATTGCGCAGTGCGTTGGAGTATAAGGCCCTTCTTGACGAACGCTCCCGAAACCGTCGACCCCAAGCTCGCTGATGCGGTTGCCGAAGGCGGGAAATTACGCGCCACCGTGATGGAGCTGTGGCAGCGAACGCGCATGGACTGGGGATTTGTCACAGACCGACTCGCGGTCACGTTTCGCAAAGAGAAATGGATCGGCTCGCACGAGCGCCGGTTCATCAGCGAGACGCTCTACGGGATCGTCCGCAACTTGCGGCGGATCGATCTCGGCCTCGAACGCGCGACCAAGACCAAGCGCGCGCCCAAGGATCTCGAGCGCCTGCTCGCGCTCCTCGTACTCGAAGGCCAGCTCCCCCCCGCACGCGCCGCGAAGGTCGCGCCCGAGCTCGATTGGACGCGCGTGATCGGCGTCGACGACGTGATCGCGGGCGAGCGCAAGCTGGTGAAGCGGATCGCGCTCGCGTCGTCGCTCCCCGACTGGCTCGCGGAGCGCTTCGTGGCGGACTGGGGCGAGCGCGCCGAACCGCTCGCGCGCGCGATGAACCAGCGCGCGCCGATGACCGTCCGCGCGAACACCCTCATCGGTGACAGGGACGCGTTGATCGGCGCGCTCAAAAAAGAGCAGCTCGAGACCCACGCCGGCAGGTGGACCGATACCGCGGTCATCATCGACAGCCGGACGAACTTGTTCGGCACCGAGGCGTTCACGGCCGGTGCCTTCGAAGCGCAGGATGAAGGCAGCCAGCTGCTCGCCGAGCTCGCGACGCCGACGGCTGCGCGCCCCCTCGTGGTCGACTACTGCGCCGGCGCCGGCGGCAAGACCCTCGCGATCGCCGCGCGGCTCGCGAATCGCGGCCGGATCGTCGCGACCGATATCGATGACAAGAAGCTCGAAGAGCTGCGCCGCCGGGCTCGTCGCGCGAAGGTCTCCAACGCGCGCGCGCTGCGGGTCGATGACCGCGAGCTCGATGCGATGAACCAGCAGGCCGATCTCGTGTTCGTCGATGCACCATGCACGGGCACCGGCGCACTGCGTCGGAATCCCGAAGCACGCTGGCGGATGCGCGAGACCGAGCTGCCGGGGTTCGCGGCACGTCAGCTCCAAATCGTGACCGATGCGAAGCGGTTGCTCGCGCCGGGTGGCACGCTCGTCTACGCGACGTGCTCGGTCCTCTCGATCGAGAACGCCGAGGTCGTCGCGCAGATCCTCGCCGTGCACAAGGATCTCGTAGCCGTCCCGCTCTCTGAACGATTCGGCGTCGAGCGCGCGGCCTCGCTGGGAGGCCTCGCCTCGGACCCCGATGCACTCTCGGTCACGCCCGATCGCCACGGCACCGACGGGTTCTACGCGCGCGTGTTCCGTAGAAGCTGATTCGCCGGCATTCGACGTGCACTACACCCCTCGTGGAACTCGTTTCGGCCGCGCTCACGACGCATAGCGCAACACCCGGGGCGAACGACGTTGCCGTTGGCAACGCGATCGCTTCGCAACACCGTGATACCTTTGCGAGGCGAATGGCGATCGATGTAACGGTAGTGCGGGAGCTCGCCGCACTCCGTGCGTTGGAGAGTGAATGGCGTGCGCTGGCGGCGGATGGCCCCGGCGTCTTGTTCCGCGGCCCCGATTGGTTGATCCCGTGGTGGCTCGCCTATCACAACACGCTGCACGGCGAGCTCCACGTGCTCGTCGGTCGCGCCACCGAGCCCGATGCAACCGGCATCAAGGCCGGCGAGATGGTCTGCCTCGCGCCGCTCTATCGCCGCACGGTCAAGGTCGCGCTGCTCGATAGCCGCGAGCTCCGCATGATGGGCGACGCCGGACCGCGTCCGCCGTCGCTCGATCTGCTCGCGCGCGTCGGCTGGGAAGATCGCGCCGGTCAGGCGATCGCGCGGACGTTGATCGAAGATGCTCCGAACTGGGACCTCATCGATCTCGAGCCGCTCGCGGACCCTTCGCGCGTGCGCGCGCACCTCGTTCAACGCCTCGCGCCCGCCGGCTTCACCGTCGAGAGCTCGCCGTCGGCGGGTGGCGCGAGCCGGATCGGGCTCGCGTCTGCGCCCGGCGACATCACGGACGCGGGTGGCCTCGTCACCACGTTCGGCGAAGACCTCGGCGATCTGCGCAAGGGTCTCAACGTCATGCGTCGGCTCTCGCGCCTCGAGTGGGCCGAGCGCGACGAACCCTCGCCGCTCGCCGATGCCGATGCGAGTACGCTGCTCGAAGAAGTCGCGCTCGCACTCGCGAAGCAGGGCCGAGTCCGGCTCGCGCGCCTCGACGATGCGACCGGAGAAGCGGTCGTCGCGGCGCTCGTCGTCGACGACGGTGATCGCGCGGTGATCCTCGCGATGGCGGTCGATCCACAGGTCGCGGCCAATGGCTCGCCGCAGCGCCTGATCCACGCCGAGGCACTCGCGGCCAAGTCGCGCGGTTGCGTCGCACTCGATGTCGTGACCGGCGCTGGCGAGTACCCGCTCTCGACGATGCCGAGCTCGAAGCAACCTGCCCTCGCCGTCCGCGTGTGGGGGAACTCCGCGGCCGCCTCGGTCGGTCGCACGTACTCGCAAGTCGCGCGGCGTGCTCGCCGTGCGCGAGAGACGCCGTCGGTCGCGGCCGCGCAAGCGCGCGCGGCGTGGACGAAGATCCGCAGCGCCGCCGCGAGCGTCGCGCAATACGATCGCTATGGCCTGTATCGCGGCCAGTTGTGGACGCGCGGCATCGAGCTCGCGCCCGGCCTCGAGCTCGCGGAGCTGACCGAAGCGGACTACGACAAGCTCGAAGATCACGCGCGCGCGGATCTGCTCGAGCAGGTCTCGCTCGTCGAGCTCACCGCGCGCAAGTTCTGGCGCCGCGGCGATCACATGGTGCTCGCGAAGCTCAACGCCCGGCCCGCCGGGGTCGCGTGGACCGCGCGCGGCCCGATCGAAGTACCGGAGCTCCAGCGCACGCTGCGGATGATGAAGTACGACGCGTACATCCACTCGGTGTTCGTCTCGCCCGGCGCGCGTGGTCGGGCCGTCGCCCCCGCGATGCTCGAGCACATCACGAAGGATCTGCGCGCGACCGACGCGTATCGCAGCTGGGCGCTGATCGAAGCGCACAACGAAGCCTCGATTCGCGCGTTCGTGAAGGCCTCGTTCACGCCCGTGTGTGACGTCATCCACGCGAAGATGGCGACGGTCGATCGCGTGGTCTGTCGACCGCCCGACCCCGAAGCGCGCGAGCTGCTCGGCCTCGACGATTGAACGCCCGCCCCCGCGCCGCGTGGCGTATTCTCCACGAGATGGGGCGCGTCTGGGTCGTGCTATCGGTCCTGCTATCGGTCGTGCTCGCTGCGTGCAGTCCTGGGGTCGGGGACACGGGCGATGCGACGAGCGCGACGAGCGATGGATCGGGCCTCGATCCGAACGACGGCGCGAAGTCCGGCTCGCGCCTGAAGCTGACCTGGTACCTGTTCACCGATGGCACCAAGCAGTGGAGCGGGATGTACGACGCCCAGAACAAGGAGCTGTGCAGTCCGTACTACGGGGCGTGGGCGGACGGGAAGGTCTACTGCGTGCCGCAAACCGGCGGCGCGCTCGTCTACACCAACTCGACGTGCACCACCAAGGCGCTCGAGTACTACGTCGACTCGATCTGCCCGCGAGATCCGAGCAAGTACTACCTCGAGTACGCCGCCTCGGGTTGCTCGTCGGTGCCCGCGCATCTCTACCTGCGCGGCGCCAAGATCGCGCCCGCCACCACGTACACCAAGCTATCGAACGGGACGTGCGCATCGAACGGTGCGCCGCAGGCGTACGATGCGATCTACGCGCTCGGCTCGGAAGTCGCGACGAGTCAGCTCGTCCAGCTCTCGCTTTCGGCACCCGAAGGAAGTGGTCGGATCGGCCTGCGCTACTACGAGAGCTCCGACGGCATGCAGTTCCCGTGGACCCTCCACGACAACACGCTCGCGACCGATTGCTACACCAACTACAACACCCCGAGCTCGACATCCGCGCGATGCGTGCCGGCAGATTCGGGCTTCGCGTACTACTCGCACGATGCGGCGTGCACCCAGCGCGAGCTCGGCGTGCAGACCACGTGCGAGCAGCCGACCTACGCCTATCCCGAATCGTTCACGCGCTGCCCGTACGACGACACGCCGTACTACACCCTGAATGCGGTCGCCGCGTCGCCGCTGTACGAGGCGGTCGGCACGAGCTGCATCGCGATCTCACCATCGTCGGGCACCAGCTACTACACGATGGGCTCGGAGGTCGATCTCCCGTCGCTCACGCGCACGGTCGACACCAGCACCGCGCATCGCGTCCAGCAGGCGCACTTCACGACCCCCGAAGGTCTGCGCTACCGCGATCCGTATGCGCTCTACGACGCGCAGATGGCGACGGAGTGTTATCCGGCCACGTTGCCCGACGGCTCGATCCGCTGCATCGCCGAGGGTGGCTACGTCAGCACGTTCTATGCAAACCCCGGCTGCACCACGCCGCTCGATGTCGTCGAAGTCTATCAAGGTCCGTCGGGCTGCATGACCCCCGCCCCACCCGCGTACGCTCGCAAATCGATCGCACCCGAGCCGGGCACGTGCACCTACTCGACCGAGATCCACCAGGTCGGCGCGATTCGGACCGGCGCCGTGTATGCCGGTTCACCTGGCAGCTGCAACCTGTACACGGCATACGAGGGGACGCTGTACAGCGTGGGACCCGTGGTCCCTTTGACCGATTTCGTCGGTGCGTCGATCGCGATCGATACCCACTGAGGTGGGCCCTTCTCGCACCCGATTACGATCCCTCCTCGGGACCTATCGAGGCTGCGCGTGGCCTGCTAGCTTTGTACGTCCCGATGGCACGAGTGATCAGGTTCCCCGACAAAGGTCGCCTGCTCGTATGCACGGATCTCCAGGGTTGCATGCGCGACTACCTGCGCATGGTCGAGGTCTTCGAGCAGGCGTTGCTCGAGTACGGCGGCGACGTCCATCTGATCTTCACCGGCGACCTCATCCACGGGCCGCACATCGAGCCTGAAGACTGGCCGGACTTCCTCGGCGAGTACTATCGCGATGCGAGCGGCGAAGTGATGATCGCGTACTCGCAGCTCGCCGCGCAGTATCCCGGCCGCGTCCACGCCTTGCTCGGCAATCACGAGCACGGTCACGTCGGCGGGCCACACACCGCGAAGTTCGCTGCCGATGAGGTCGCGCTGCTCGAGCACATCCTCGGGCCCACCGCGACGGCGCGGATGCGCGGCATCATCCACACGTTCGCACTCGCCGCGGTGTCCAAGTGCGGCGCCGCGTTCACGCACGGAGCACCCGCCGCGGTCATCGAATCGATCGCGGACCTCGAAGGCGCGGACCTCTCGGGTGCGGGGTTCTCGAGCCCGCTCGATCTGCTCGATACCCCCATCGTCGGCAAGGTGCTGTGGGCGCGGTCGGCGACCGAGTTCGAGGCCAAGCGATTCCTGCGCGCGCTCAACTGCACGATGAGCGTCTACGGCCATGACGTGATCCCCGAAGGATTCGAGAAGATCGGCGACGAGCAGATCATCGTTTCGACCAGCTTCGGGCTGTTCGATCAGAATAAGGTCTTCCTCAATCTCGACCTCGCCGCGAAGTACCGCGGGGTCCGAGACCTCCGGATCGGCCACGAAATCGTGCCGCTGTACCCGGACAAAGCGCCTGCCCGGCTGGGCGGGCGTGCAAAAGCTTCTTGATAACCGGGTGTTACGGAGCCTAGTAGGCCGGGCAGATCCACTTGCGTCGGACTCTGTAAAGCCTTACATCTACCCGCCGCTATGAAAGACACCGCAGGCCACCCGCACTACCGCCCCGCCCACATCACCTGTGCTTGCGGCGCGGTCCACGACACCTTCTCCACCCGCGGAGATTACGGTGTCGACATCTGCAAGAACTGCCACCCGTTCTTCACGGGCAAGGAGAAGCTGATGGATACCGCTGGCCGGATCGACCGCTTCAACAAGAAGTACGCGGCCGCTGCGGCGAAGACGCCCGTCAAGGCGTAAGCCTCTCTCGGTCTCTTGTTCGATACCGCAAATTTCAGGGAGAAGATGTCGACGCTCACGCGTCGGCATGAAGAGCTTGGCGCCCTGCTCGGCACGGCCGAGGTGATCAACAAGCGCGCGGAGTTCATGAAGCTCTCGCGCGAGCACGCGGAACTAGACCCGCTGGTCGCGGCGTGGAAGGTCTACGACAAGATGATGGTGGACCTCGCGTCCGCCACGCAGATGGTCGCGGCCGAGACCGATCCGGAGCTCCGCGAGCTCGCGCGCGACGAGCAAAAAGAACTCGAGTCACGCCGCGAGGGGCTCGAGTACCAGATCAAGATCCTGCTCCTGCCAAAAGATCCGAACGATGGCCGCAACGCCATCCTCGAGATCCGCGGAGGCACCGGCGGGGATGAAGCCGCGCTGTTCGCCGGCGACCTCTACCGGATGTTCGTGCGCTATGCCGAGCGTCAGGGCTGGAAGGTCGAAGTCATGTCGATGAACGAGGGCAGCTCGGGCGGCATGAAAGAAGTGATCGCGTTGATCGAAGGCAAGGACGTGTTCTCGAAGTTGAAGTTCGAGTCCGGCGTCCATCGCGTCCAGCGCGTGCCCGCGACCGAAGCGCAGGGCCGCATCCACACGAGCGCGGCGACGGTCGCGGTGTTGCCCGAAGCCGAAGAAGTCGACGTCAAGATCGACGAGAAGGATCTCAAGATCGATACCTATCGATCGAGTGGCGCCGGCGGTCAGCACGTCAACACGACCGACTCCGCGGTGCGCATCACGCACTTGCCGACCGGCACGATCGTCGCGTGTCAGGACGAGCGCTCGCAGATCAAGAACCGCGCGAAGGCGATGAAGGTCTTGCGCTCGCGCATCCTCGAGAGCGAGCGCGAGAAGCAGGCCGCCGCGGAGGCCGCGAACCGCAAATCGCAGGTCGGCTCTGGCGATCGTTCGGAGAAGATCCGGACCTACAACTTCCCGCAGGATCGCGTGACCGATCATCGGATCGGACTCACGAAGCACAACCTGCCGGCGATCATGGACGGTCAGATCGACGACATCGTCGAGGCGTTGCGCGCCCACGATCAAGCCGAAGCCCTCAAGCTGCAAGCCGGTCTCTGATCGCCCCGCTGCGCGACCTGTTAACCTGAACCCGTGCGTCGAGGTTGTCCCACCGAACAACACCATGTTCGCGCCGTCGAATGCGAGCACGGCGTCGTGCCCGCCGAACACGACCTGCGATCCTGCGGCACCGACGTGCGGCGATGGCATCTGCGATGGCCCGCGCGAGTCGTGCCGTACGTGCGCGACCGATTGTCATGCGTGCACGGCGGTGTGTGGCGATGGGATTTGCGATCCGGGAGAGACCGGTTGCCCTGGAGATTGCTCGTAACTGTTGTATGACCGGCGCGCATGAAGAAGCTCGTCGGTGTCGGCGTCGTCGTGATCGCCGTGGTCGTGGCATGGCTCGCGTGGCCTCGTGGTCCGCGCGCGGCGATCGAAGCTGCGGCCAACCGGGGGTCGGGATCGATCGTCGTGGGTCACGATGCAGCGAACGCCGCCCTGCCCGCATCGATCGCGGGCCGCGTGGTCAGGGCAGATGGTGGTGCGATCGCGGGTGCGCTCGTCGCGCTGACGAAGACCGAGCTCGAGCTGGACCCTGGCGGAGCGGCGAGCGCACCCTTGCTCGCGACGACCGATGCGACCGGTGCGTGGGCGATTCCGAAGGTGCCGCCGGGCCGTTACGGCGCGAGCGCGCAGGCACGTGGGTTCTTGCCCGGGCGAACACCCAGGCTCGTGCTCGCATCGGCCGAGCAAAAGGCCGGCGTCGTGATCACCCTCGCTCCGGGCGGCACGATCGTTTCGGGCACGGTGAGTGATGTCGGTGGAGGTCCGATCGCCGAGGCGCGGGTCGCCGCCCACCCGGAGGCGCGCTCGCCCTTCGACATCGAAGAGTACGTCGCGGTGACGACGAAGGATGGCCACTACGAGCTCGCGCTCGCGGATGGAGACTACCGGATCACGGCCAACCACGACGACTACACCTCGACTAGCGACCCGGTCGAGCTCGTTGGAAGCCCGGTCACGCACGACTTCGTCCTCGTCCCGGGCGGCGTGATCCACGGCGTCGTCATCGCACGCGAGACGAACAAGCCGGTTGCCGGCGCGATCGTGACCGCGGACTCGCGGCACGACAGTAAAAAACACGCACTCCAGGCGACCGACCCCGACGGTACGTTCACCGTGCGTGGCTTGCGCCCAGGCGCCGTCTCCCTCGAGGCCGGAGGCAAGGGCTATGCGAGCGCGCAGCCGACCACCGTCGAGCTCGGCATCGGCGAGACGATCGATAACGTGCGGATCGTCGTCGACAAGGCCTACTCGATCAGCGGCACGGTCGTGAAAAAAGGCACGAAGGAGGGCGTGGCGAACATCGGCGTCGGAGTGTTCCAGATGACGACCGGCAGAGGCCAAGAGCACACCGGCGCTGCCCCGAGCGACGACAAGGGTCGGTGGGAGATCGATGGCATTCGCCCGGGCTCGTTTACGCTGTTCGCATTCGGCGAAGAAGCCGTGCCCAACATCGGCAAGGGCGTGACGGTCGTCGACAAGGATGTGACGGGTGTCGAGCTCGAGATCGAAGCCGGTGTCACCCTCGCCGGCAAGGTCACGCCACCGCAGGCGGCCGCGATCACTGTCGAGCTCGCCGGCGAGGTCGGCATCGCGAACATGTTCGATGCGATCAAGACCTTCATGGTGCGTGGCGACAGCGATCCGACGACGGGCGCCTTCACGTTGCACAACGTACCCACCGGCGCGTTCAAGCTGATCGCGAAGGCGACGGCCGGGCCGGTCGGCCAGCTGCCGATCGTCGTCACCGCGGCCGACCAGCGCGACCTGATCGTGCCGCTCGAGACCCGCGCGTCGATCAGCGGCAAGGTGATCGATACGACGGGCGCAGCGGTCGCAGGGATCCCGGTCTCGGCGAAGCGCACCGATAGCGATCATCCGGTCATGTTCATGATGGGGGGCGGAGGTAACCGAGGCGGCGCGACGACGCGTACCGACGGGACCTTCAAGATCCTCTCGCTCGAGGCAGGCGAGTACGAGATGCGCGCGAACCCCGATGGCGACGAGGACTACGATAGAGAGTACGGTAAAGACGACAAGACAAAGAAGCGTCAACCGATCACCGTCAAGGTCGCGCTCGGCGACGACAAGACAGGCATCGTCCTCACGATCGCGGCCGAGAACGGCGTGATCCGGGCCAGGTCCAGGACACGAACAACCAGCCCGTTGCCGATACGTGGGTGACCGCTCGCCGCGTCCCCGCCGCGCTCCCCGCGGAGGTCGTGGGCAAGAGCCCGATGATGGACGAGCAGCAGACCAACTCGGAGTGGTGGTGGGCAAGCGAACCCGTGCTCACGGGAGCCGATGGCAAGTTCACGATCAGCAAGCTCAGCGATGCGCAGTACCTCGTCGTCGCAGAGGGGCCCCGCGGTGCATCGCGCGCGGAGAAGAAGGCGAAGCCGGGCGACGTGGTCACGATCCAGCTCGCGGCGCTCGGCACGCTCACCGGTCACGTGACCAGCGCGGGGGCGCCTGTCGTCGGCTACTCGATCACCTGTCGAGGGCCGGCGGGCAGCGCCGATCGCTCGAGCGCCGCGGCCGATGGCGCGTACTCGCTCGAGCATCTCGCGCCCGGCGCATACAGCTGCCATGTCGAGGCCGACGCGGGTACGACCGACGGTAAGATCGCGGTCCCTGCGGGTCCCGCGACGCTCGATCTCGCGCTCACGCCGTGGAGCACGTTGACGGGTCAGATCGTCAACATGTTCGATCACACCGCACTCGCGCACGTCAACGTCGTCGCGAGCCCGAGCAACGCCAATGACGGTGCCTTCATGATCGATGCGATCGCGGGCACCACGCCGAAGAGTGATGCGAGCGGTCGCTTCGTGATCAACAAGGTCTCGGTCGGTAAGGGCGTGGTGATGGTGCTCGACAACACTGGGTTCAAGCCGCTCGCCACGAAGGACTACGTGGTCGCGAACGGACAGCGCCTCGATCTCGGAGCGATCGAGATCGTACCTCCGCGGACTGGTGATGCCGGCACCTTCGGGATGTCGACCGAGGCGGGCAAGGACGTGCTGACCATCACCCAGGTCAAGGAAGGTGGGCCGGCCGCGACCGCCGGCCTCGTCGTCGGCGACGTGATCACGAGCCTCGCGGGTCAGCCGATCAAGGACAAGCTCGCGCTCGTCGAGACCTACCTGTCCTCGGGTTCGATCGGCGTCGGGGTCACCGTGCAGCTCGGACTCGCGCGCGGCACGACGGTCGCGGTGACCTCCGTGAAGTGGTGATTACTTCACCAGCTTCGCGATCTGCTCCTTCATCTTCTTCACTTCGCCGTCGACATCGCCCTTCTCGAAGCCACCGCGGATGTATCGGATGATGCCGTCGGGGTCGGCGAGCACCGTCGTCGGCATGTGGTCCGAGCCGTACTTCGCGGCGACCGCGGAATCCGGCGAGAGGTACACGAGCTTCATGTTGTGGAGCTTGAGCTTCTTGTGGAAGCCCTTGCCCGCGTCCCTCTCGCTATCGAGATCGACAGCGACGAAGTCGACCTTGCCCTTGTAGTCCGGCGCGATGCCATCCCACGCCGGTAGCTCCTTCGCGCACGGCTTGCACCACGACGCGCCGAACGTGAGCATCTTCCAGCCCTTCGTCGCTTTCACGCGGAAGGCCTTACCGCTCGAGTCGACCGCGGTGTCGAGCTCGGCCAGGCGATCGCCGACCTTGAGCTCGTCCGCGAAGGCGGATCCAGAGAGGACCAGAAGACCTACAGCAACAGCAGCGGCGCGCATGTACGGAGTATGACGCGCCGGCAGGCTCAGCGATTCACCGCGAGCTCTTCTTCGATCCACATCTTGATGTACTTGGGATGCATGGGTCCCTCGTACTTGCGGTTGTTGAAGTACAGGGTAGGCGTAGAGTCCACCCCGGCCTTCTCGCCCTGGGCGTAGTCACTGATCACCTGGGGGAGCGCGGCCGCGTAGTCGTTCTCGAACTTGGTCATGTCCAGGCCGATCGCCTTGGCGTACTCGGCGACGTGCTCCTTGTCGTGATCGGGAGTCTTGTCGAACAGCATGTCGTGCATCGCCTTGAACTTGCCTTGCGCGTTCGCGGCGAGCGCCGCCTGCGCAGCGCTCTTGCTCTGCTCGTGCTTGTCGAGCGGGAACATCATGAAGTACTCGACGGCCTTGCCGGCTTCTTCCTTCACGACCTCCTCGAGCATGGGCTTGAACACCTTGCAGTGCGGGCAGCCGTAGTCGAAGAACTCGTACAGCTTCACCGGCGCGTCGTCGGGGCCATCGTGCGGCGCCTTCGAGACATCGAACTTCACCTCGGCGGGGTTCGGCTTGTACTTCTTCTCGTACTCTTCGCGAACCTGCGGCTCGGTCGCATCGTCTTCGATCAGCGCGAGGACGTAGCGCGCCGCGAACGGCGAGCGCTTGCACGAGGTGTCCGCGTACGCCTTGCGCAGCGACTCGGCCTTGCCACACGGCGAAGACAAAGAGCCGACGAGCTTGAAGAACAGGCCCTTCTTGTCGTCGCCGAGCTTGTCAGTCGAGACGCCATCGAGCGGCGTGCTGTCGACAGGCCCCGTCTCCACGACCGCGCTCCCCGACGATCCGTGATCGGCTGGAGTGACCGCGCCCGGATCGGTCTTGGGGGACTTCTTCTCGCAGGCCGCCAGCGACAGCGACGCACAGATCATGAGCAAATACGCCTTTGACACCCGAGGGTTGTACGGCGAACGGACGGGCGTTTCAACCGCTGTTCAGAACCTGCGAGGGTCCTTGACGGAGCGCGTCACGGGCGGTATCAAACGACTGAATGACGGTTCATTCAGTGGCGGACAAGAACGCTCGGGATCCCGAGGCTCCAAAGCGAGCCCGGATCCTCGACGCCGCTGAAGTCATCTTCGCGCGCCACGGCTTCTTCGCGGCGAAGGTCTCCGACGTCGCCAAAGAAGCGGGCGTCGCGGATGGGACGATCTATCTCTACTTCAAGAACAAGGATGACCTGCTGATCTCCTTGTTCGAGCGCCGGATGGTGCAACTCAACGACGGGCTCAAGGCCGCGATCGTGGGTAAACAGCCCCGCGAGGCCCTGCGCGCCTTCATCCGGACGCACATGCAGATCCTCGCCGACCACCCGACCGCCACCGAGGTCCTGACGATCGAGTCGAGGTCGAGCAACAAGTTCATGAAGGAGTACGACAACCCCGCGTTCGTCGACTTCCTGCGCACGCTCGGCGGCATCGTCACGGCCGCCCAGGACGCGGGCGAGTTCGACGACGCGATTCCGCCGCACATCGCGGCGCGCATGATTTTCGGACTGCTCGACGAGCTGGCACTCGCGTGGGTGCTGGCTCGCACGCCGTCGATCAACGGCGGTTCGCCTGGAACGCGGCCAAAGAAGTTCGATATCGTCCGCGCCGCCGACTGGATCATCCACATGGTCGAAACTGGTCTCGTTAGAAATGCATCGAAGGAGCTCGCATGAAGATCTTGGTACCCGTGAAGCGCGTCCCCGACCCGACGCAAAAAGCGAAGATCAAAGACGGCCACATCGATCTGACGGGCGCGTCTTGGATCGTCAACACGTTCGACGAGTATGCGGTCGAGACGGCGCTGCGCCTGCTCGAGAACGGCGACTCGAACACCCGCACCGCCGGCAGCGAGATCGTCGTCGTGACGATCGGACCGGAAGACGCCGCGAAGGAGCTCCGGACCACGCTCGCGATGGGCGCGGATCGCGCGATCCACGTCGTCGCCACGGACGCCGAGATCGACTCGCTCATCGTGGTGAAGGTCCTGCAGGCGATCGTCGCTGCCGAGAAGCCGGACTTGGTGATCCTCGGCAAGCAAGCCGTCGATGGCGATGCGAACCAGGTCGGCCAGATGCTCGCTGGCAAGCTCGGCTGGCCGCAGGCGACGTTCGCTGCGGCGATCGAGATGAAGGATGGCAAGTTCGTCGTCCATCGCGAGGTCGACGGTGGCGTCGAGACCAAGTCAGTCCCGACCCCAGCGATCCTCACGGTCGATCTCCGGATCGTCAGCTCGCACTCGGTCCAGAATGGCGTCACCTCGGCGACGTTCGCGTACGGCGGTGAGGGCGCTCGCCTCCCGTCGCTCAAGGGCATCATGGCGGCGAAGAAGAAGCCGATGGTGACCGCGAAGCTCGCCGACTACGGCGTCGAGCCGCAGCCGGTCATCAAAGAAATCAGCGTGACGCTGCCGCCGGCCCGCGCCGCGGGTCAGATCGTCGCGGACATCCCCACGCTCGTGAAGAAGCTCGCCGAAGAAGCGAAGGTGATCTAATGGGCAACGTCCTCGCATTTTGTGAATTCCAAGACGGCGCACTCCGCTCGAGTGCGCTCTCGAACCTCGCGTTCGCGCGTACCGCCGCCGAAGCGCATGGCGGCGAGGTCGTGATCCTCCTCGTCGGCCATGGCGCGCAAGCCGCGTCGGCCAGTGCCGCGAAGTTCGCGCCGAAGGTGGTCGTCGTCGACGACGCGAAGCTCGAGCACTACCTCGCGGAGACCTACGCCCCGATCCTCGCCGATCAGGCGAAGGCGCTCGGCGCCGCGATCGTGTCCGCGACTGCCACCGCGGTCGGCAAAGACCTGATGCCGCGCGTCGCCGCGCTGCTCGACGCCGGCATGGCCTCGGACATCTCGAAGCTCGCCGCGAAGAATCAGTTCGTGCGCCCGATCCTGGCGGGCAACGCGTACTCGACCATCGAGATCTCGAGCCCGATCATCTGCGTGACCCCGCGTCAATCGGAGTTCGAGCCGGCCGCCGAGCTCGGCAGTGCAGGGGCGGTCTCGACCGCCGCCGCGGGCACCATCGACAGCAAGGGCGCCGAGTTCGTGAAGCTCGACGCGCAGAAGTCTGACCGCCCCGACCTCGGCGACGCCAAGGTCGTCGTCGCGGGTGGCCGCGGCATGAAGAACGGCGAGAACTTCAAGGTCCTCGAGGAGCTCGCGGATCTCCTGGGTGCCGCGATGGGCGCCTCGCGCGCCGCGACGGACGCCGGCATGGTCCCCGCCGACTGGCAGGTCGGTCAGACCGGCAAGATCGTCGCTCCGAACCTCTACTTCGCGGTCGCGATCTCGGGTGCCATCCAGCACCTCGCCGGCATGAAGGGTTCCAAGACGATCGTCGCGATCAACAAGAACAAGGACGAGCCGATCTTCCAGGTTGCGGACTACGGCATCGTGGCGGAGTGGGAAAAGGCGGTCCCCGAGCTGATCGCAGAGATCAAGAAGCTCAAGGCAACCCGCTAGATACCGTGCTAAGAAGGCCGCATGGCCCTCTCAGCATCTGCCCGTCCGATTGCGGGCGCGGTCGCGACCCTCGGGGTCAGCGATCGCGTCGCTTTTCTGCGTAAGACGTACACGCTGCTCACCGTCGCGCTGGCTGGTTTTGCCGGCTGCACGGCCGGCATCATCAAGTTCGCTCCCGAGCTGAGCTTGCGGTTCTCCGCGTGGGCGTTCCAGGGTCAGTGGACCTGGATCGCGGTCCTCGGGATGTTCATGGTCGTCGGCTACGTCGCGCAAAAGCTCGCGATGTCCGAGACCTCACGCGGCTTGCAGTTCGTAGGCTTGGCGGTCGCCGTCGTCGCGCAGTCGATCCTGCTCCAGCCCCTGATCTGGGTGCTGATGTACAAGTTCGGCAACCACGCCGACATGACCGGTCAGGCCGGCGTGATCATGGGCGAAGCGGTGGTCATCACGCTCGCCATCTTCGTCGGGCTCACCGCCACGGTGTTCATCACGAAGAAGGACTTCTCGTTCATGCGGAGCGCGCTGACGATCGCGTCGTTCGCGTTCATCGGTGTCGCCCTCGCCTCGATGATCTTCGGCTTCCACATGGGCGCCGTGTTCTGTGGCATCGGCATCCTCCTGATGGGTGGCTACATCCTCTATCAGACGAGCCTCGTGATGAACTACTTCCCGCCGACCGCGTACGTGGCGGCATCACTGATGCTGTTCTCGACCATCGCGACGCTGTTCTGGTACGTGCTGCAGTTCTTGATGTCGATGAACCGCCGCTAGTCGGGCGGTCAGGACCTCAGACCAAACAGGGGCCCTCGGGCCCCGTTCTCATTTTCGGGCTATACTGAGCGGACGTTGGTGGCTCCTGCTCCGCTCTCGTCGACGGATATCGGCGCGGTCCGCCGACTCGAAGATGCGATCGCGACAGTCATCCGCGGCAAGCCCGAGGCGATTCGGTCCGCGGTCGTCACGCTGCTCGCGCGCGGCCACCTGCTGATCGAAGACATCCCGGGGGTCGGCAAGACCACGCTCGCACGTGCCCTCGCGGCGGCGCTCGGCGGCACGTTTCGCCGCGTCCAGTTCACGAGTGACCTCTTGCCGTCCGACATCGTCGGGGTCTCGGTCTACGACCAGAGTGGCAAGACGTTCGAGCTCAAGAAGGGCCCGATCTTCGCGAACGTGGTGCTCGCCGACGAGATCAACCGGACCACGCCGCGCACGCAATCGGCGCTGCTCGAGGCGATGAGCGAAGGCTCGGTTTCGATCGACGATGCGACCTACGAATTGCCGCGCCCGTTCATGGTGATGGCGACCCAGAACCCGGCCGAGCACTACGGCACGTACCCGTTGCCCGAATCGCAGATGGATCGGTTCCTGTTACGGATCTCGCTCGGCTATCCGCACAAGAGCGTGGAGCGTGCGCTCTTGCGCGAGCGCACCGGCAGCGATCCGGTCGGCGCTCTGCAACCCGCGGTCGATCTCGCCGCGATCCGTTCGCTGCAAGAGGGCGTCGAAGCGATCCGCGTCGACGATGCGCTGCTCGATTACGCGATGCAGATCGTCGAGGAGAGCCGTCGCCATCCCGCGATCGGCGTCGGCGTGTCGACGCGCGGCGTGCTCGCCTGGTATCGCGCCGCACAGGCGAGCGCGCTCGCCGCGGGCCGCGACTTCGTGATCCCCGATGACCTCAAGAGCCTCGCCGTGCCGTGCCTCGCGCACCGCCTCGTGCTCGCGGCCTCGCACGATTCGCTCGGTCGAGCGCGAACCGATGGGGAACGCGTGATCGCGGAGATCGTCGGGCGCGTTCCGGTCCCGACATGAAGCGGGCGCTCGCGTGAAGTGGCGGCGCTGGCGTCCGCCGCGCCGGTTGTCGTTCACGCGCGAGGGCCGGATCCTCGTGTTCTTGTCGGTCGGCGTCGGCTTCGCCGCGATCAACACCGGCAACAACCTCTTGTACTTGCTGCTCGGCTGGATGCTGTCGTTCATCATCGCGTCCGGCGTGCTCTCCGAGGCGACGCTGAAGCAGCTCGTCGTCGAGCGCCGTCCCCCGCCGAAGATCTTCGCGGCCGAGCCATTCCTGATGGAGGTCGTGATCAAGAACGACAAGGCGAAGCGTGCGTCGTACTCGATCGAGGTCGAGGATCTGCAAGGCACCACGCCGATCGACAAGCGCTGCTACTTCTTGAAGATCCCCGAGGGGAAATCGCAGCGGACCTCGTACCGCCACACGTTCGTGCGGCGCGGCCTGTACACGCTGACCGGTTATCGCCTGGCGACGAAGTTTCCCTTCGCGCTGTTCCGCAAGTCGCGCGATGTCGAGGCACCGCTCGACGTCCTGGTCTATCCCGCGCGCGTCTCGGTACCCCGCCCTCCACCGCGCAGCGCGACGCGCGGGGATGCGACGGCCGAGCGGCTCGGTCGCCGCGGCGAGTTCTTCGGCCTGCGCGAACATCGCGCGGGAGACGACCGGCGCGACGTACATTGGAAATCGTCGGCCCGGAGCGGAAGGTTGCTCGTCCGCGAGTACGAGGACGAGCTCGCGCGTCGGCTGGTGATCGCGGTCGACAATGCGTTGCCGCGCGAGGTCCGCGAGGCGGTCTCAGCGAACGCGACCGACGAGACGTTGCCGGTCGGTCCGTGGTCGAACGGGTTCGGCGCGATGACGCCCGCGTTCGAGGAGCAAGTCTCGGCGGTCGAACGCGCGATCAGCATCGCGGCGAGCCTGGCGGCGGCCTACCTCGAGGTCGGATGGACCGTCGAGCTCGTCGCGCGGGGCGCGCATGTGACCGGTGGGCTGGGCCGCCAACACGAAGCGCGGATCGGTAAGGTGTTGGCGACGCTGCCGTATGTCGGTGACGAGGTCGCGTTCGCACCGTTGCCTCCGCGCGTCGAGAGCGTGCTCGTCACGCCGAAGGGCGTGACGGCGCATGGTCGACCCTCCGCGCACACCGTGATGGACGCATGAGGTTCTCGGTGGCTCACAAGGCCGCGACCTACTTGATGGTCGCGTGCGCGTACCTCGCGATGGCCTCGGGCGGCGGCATCGCCCCCCCGATCGCGATCGGCGGTTTCCTCGCGCTCGGTGCTTCGTGGTTCTGGGAACCACCGCTGATCCGCTACGAGAAGTGGTCGTGGGTGTGGACCGTTGGCTCGATCTTCGCGCTCGTCTACTCGATCCTCACTGCGGTCGTGACCGGAGACTTCCTCGGCGTCGGCGCGCAGTTCCTGGTCTGGCTCACGATCGCGAAGGCATTCAACCGGCGCGCCGCACGCGACTGGCAGCAGATGTACCTGCTCGCGTTCTTGATGCTCGTCGCGGGCTCGGTGCTCAACGCGGACCTCACGTATGGCCTCTGCTTCCTCGGCTTCGTGATCTCGACGACCTGGGCGATGACGCTGTTCCATCTGCGCCGCGAGATGGAGGACAACCTCCTCGTCAAGCACGCCGCCGATCGCGCGTCGGAGCGCGTCGAGGTCCGGCGCATCCTGGACTCGAAGCGGATCGTCGGCGGCCGGTTCTTCGTCGGTACCGGTCTACTCTCGATGGCGGTGTTCCTCGCCTCGGCCGCGGCGTTCCTCACCCTGCCCCGCGTCGGCTTCGGGTTCTTCCTCAAGAACCGCGGCGGGCTCACGCTGAGCGGGTTCTCCGAGCACGTGAAGCTCGGCGGCCACGGCGTGCTCAAGTCTGACGAGACGATCGTGATGCGCGTCGAGCTCGATCCGAAGGTCGGCAGCCGCGCCGCGCCGGCGATGCACTGGCGCGGGATCGCGCTCGATAAATACTCGAAGGGCGAGTGGAGCGTCGCGCCGGAGTCGCAGCCGACGATCGAGTCGGTCGACTATCCGCGCCCCGGGACCGAGCGCCACACGATCGCGTGGATCCACGCGCTACCGAACAATCCGAATCGGATCGAGGAGACCGCGGTCAAGCAAGAGGTCTGGCTCGAGCCACTCGATTCGGACGTGATGTTCGGAGCGTCGAACCCGCGCGTGTTCGAGACCTCGCAGGTGATGCGCCGGTTGCCCCAGAAGAAGATGTTCAACGAGGAGCTCCGGCTCCAGCACTCGAGCACCGTGCACTACACCGTGTGGTCGCAGCTCGATCCGCCCTCGCCGCTCCAGTTGCGCGCCGCGCACATCACGCCGCCCGCGGTGGCGCGATGGCTGGGGACATACCTGCAAGTTCCCGCGGAGATCACGCAACGCACGCGCGAGCTCGCCGCGCAGATCACCGCGAACCTCACGAACAACTACGACAAGGCGATGGCGATCCAGCGCTGGCTCGACGAGAACACGAGCTACACGCTCGAGCTCGCCGATCCGGGCAAGCAAGAGCCACTCGATTTCTTCCTGTTCGATCGCAAGCGCGGCCACTGCGAGTACTACGCGTCCGCGTTCGCGATCCTCGGGCGGATCGCGAACCTCCCGACCCGTCAGGTCAACGGCTTCTACGGCGGCGAGTGGAACGAGTACCAGGGTTACGTCGCGGTGCGCGCGGGCGACGCGCACTCGTGGGACGAGGTCTACTTCCCGGGCAAGGGCTGGATCACGTTCGATCCGACACCCCCCGATCGCGACGACCCACTCGGTCGCGGCGGCACGGGTTGGCGCGCCCGCATGGGGCGCTTCATGGACACCTTGAAGTTCCAGTGGGCCAAGTGGGTGATCGAGTACGACCTCGTCGCGCAGCTCGGCTTGTTCAAGGATATCGGCTCGGCGCTCAAGGCCGGCGCGGTCCACGTGCGGGATGCAATCGTCCATGCTCTGAGGTACTGGCCGGTGCTCGCGGGTGTGATCGCGGTCATGGTCGGCCTGGCGCTGCGCAAGCGGCAGCGCGGGACCGAGCTGATCACGAGCCGGCGCAGGGACCGCGACCGCTCGGCGATCGCTCGGACCTATCACGCGACCCTCCGCACGCTCGCGAAACACGGCATCGCGCGCGCGCCGGGCGTTACGCCGCAGGAGCTCGCCGCGAGGCTGAACAACGATCTCGGGCCGCCGATGACCGAGCTCACGGACCTGTATTACGCGGCCGAGTGGGGGGGCAAATCCGACCCCGCCGCCGAGCGCCGCGCCGACGAGCTGGCGGCAACGATCCGGTCGTCGCTCGCCACTGCGACCCGGTGACAGGCCCGGCACCACGCGCGTGCCAAACTGGCATGTTGTCGTCGAAGTTGAGTCGTCGATCCGCCCGTGTTATCGACGAGGCGTCGAGGTCCGCGCTCCTGCCGCGGCCTCGCCTTTGCAAATGAACCACGCGCCGATGCGAACGCTACTCTCCGGCCTGCTGGGCCTCTGCTGCATGGTCAGCGTTGCGACTGCCAATACCGATGGTACGGCGACAGCGGCGCTCTCCGACGGAACGAACCTCTCGTTCAACCACCTCTTCCTGCACGAGAACAACACCAAGGCGAACACCCAGCCCATCCACGACCCGGACTCGGTCTATCAGTATTTCAACTACGCGCACTGCCAGTGCTCGATTCCTGGGGTCGCGCAGAAGTCGCCGTACTACGAGAACGCGTTCTCGTACTTGATCCTGCTGAGCAGCGCTTCGTCGACGATTCATCAGCCGCTCCAGATCTGGACCGGTACCGGATGTGACGACACGGTCATGCGGCCGATGAACTGTCACCAGATCAGCAGTGCCGGCGTGACCGATATCGCAGCGATCAGCACGGTCGGCGTCACCCCGAGCGTGCCGATCTGGGAGCTCATGAACCCGGAGCCGCTCGCCACGGGCGTCGCGCCTACGTGCACGCAGCGCATCCTCTCCGCGAACGAATGGGCGATCGCCGACACGATGGGTGCCGGCACGCCCGACTTCTTTCTCGCGCAATCGATCGCGACCGATTCCTTGCCGCCGCCACTGCCGACCCAGTTCAAGGCCAACGGCGCCGAGAACGCGATCGCGATCTCGTGGACCGCGCCCGCCAGCAACCAGACCGACATCTATGCGTACCAGGCCCTCTGCGCGAAGGCGTCGGATGGCACGCCGGCGCTCGCGACCAGGTCGAACGATCCGCGCTACTCCACCGCGCGCAACCTGTGCGGCGCCACGATCGATGGTGCCGATATCGCGCTCACGACGAGCGTGATCACGGTGGCGGGCACGGGTAGCGGTAGCGGTAGCGGCGGCAGCGCGGACGCCGCCGTCGATGCCGCGGTGGATGACGGCGGCACTCCGATCGTGACGATTCCCGCCGCGCTTCGCCAGCTCGATCCGAGCTTCATCTGCAGCGAGGTCCAGAGCCAGACCGCGACGTCGATGCGGATCGACGGGCTCGCGAACGGCGTCGCGTACAACGTCGTCGTCCTCGCGATCGATCGCTCCGGCAATGCGACCGGGACCGTGTTCGACAAGACGCTCACGCCGCAACCGGTCACCGATTTCTGGGAAGACCTCCACGACAAGGGCGATGACATCCAGGGCGGCTTCTGCCTGATCGCGGATACCTACGGTGACAACAACCCGCTGACCCAGACGCTGCGCTCGTTCCGCGACAACACGCTCGCCGACAGCGTGTATGGCCGCTGGTTGAGCCGCGCCTACTACGCGACGCTCGCCCCTCTCGGTCAGTACGTCCAAGATCACCTCACGCTGCGCATCCTCAGCGGCATCCTCCTCGTGCCATTGGTCGCGCTCGCGCTGCTCTGGCACCTGCTCACGTTGCCCGGCCTCTTGCTGCTGTTCGGCATCGTGTACTTCCGTCGACGCCTGATGAAGTCGCGCCTCGGCTCGCAGGTCGCCGCCGCCACGACCGTCACGCTGGTCTTGTTCTCTTCGAGTCACGCCCATGCGCAGTCGCCGTACTGGGAAGATCAAACCACCGGGAACGATACCGATGCGCCATACGTCCCCGGCGAAGTCGATCTCACGTGGCACGTCAGCCTGGGTATCGGCCCCTACACGCCCGCGATCGATTCGCAGACCACCGTTCGGAACAACGGCGGACAGGGTCCGTACGAAGCCATGTTCGGCGGCTACGAGTTGATGCCGACCCTCACTGTCGATCGCTACCTGTGGACCGGCTTCGGCCAGCTCGGGGTCGGGCTCTCCGTCGGTTACATCGGCAAGACCGCGCACGCGTACACGTTGGGCTCGGACCCGATGGACAAAGGTCGCGAGCGCTCGCCCGGCGACGAGACTTCGTTCCGCATGCTCCCGTTTCAGCTCACCGCGATCTATCGGTTCTCCTACCTCGACGATAACTACGGCATCCCGATCATCCCGTACCTGCGCGGTGGTTTTGGCTACTACGTGTGGTGGGCCACGGCGCCCGACGGCAGCTTCTCGACCGACCCCAAGGACGCACACAACAAAGCGCGCGGCGCGACGGACGGGCTCGTTGCCGCGGTTGGCATTGCGCTTCGCCTCGAGCGGATCGATGCGAGCGCCGCACAATCGATGCACGAGAGCGGCCTCGAGCACGCGGGCTTCTTCGGTGAGGTCAACGCGGGCTGGGTCGATGGGTTCGGTCGCTCGTCGAAGCTCGATGTCGGCGCGACCACATGGTTCGCAGGTATCGATTTCGAGTTTTAGCGATCCCGATCGGCGCCGACGATCGGCGCTACGCTCGGATCTCGGCGACGATCAGGTGCGGGGCGCCGACCAGCTCGAGCGTGCCGTCAACGCCCTTCTGCAGCAGGCCGAAGGCCGTCACGCGCGCGCCCGAGACGATCACTCCTTCGAGTATCTCCTGCGTCTTGTCGAGGTTCGCCGCGAGAATGCCCGCGCCGAACACCCGGTTCGGGCCCGAGGTGGCGACCGTCACGGGTGCGAGCAGGACGACGACCTCGACCGACTCGTTCGCGACGATCCGAACGCGTCCGGTCGCATCTTCGAGCACGAACGAGCTCGCGCGCACGCTCCGTTCTAGTCGCCGCACCCGCTGGCCACGACTGGTCTTCTCCCATCGCTCTCCGACCGCGATCACGCACGGTGTCCCCGAGAATGGACCCGCGACCCGCGCGTCGCCATCAAGCGTGGTGGTCCCGACCAAACGCACGACGTTGCCGATGGTGGAGCTCGCGATCTCTGTGGTCGCCACGGCGTGCAGCTGGCGTAGCGTGGCCGCGCGCCGGTTCGCCAGGATCGCGGCCGTGATCGCCCCCACACCCCCCATCACCAAAAATGCCAGCGCAGATCCAGGCATGCACCGCGGACGGTAGCACGCACGCGGGAGACCTCGGCGCCGCATCACGCCAGGCTCGGCCCGATGCCATCGCCGCGAGCGCGACGGCGTGATTCGCGCACTGGTGGTTGTGGGACTTGTCGTGCGTCTGATGCGATCCTGCTCGTTGATCGATCTGGTATCGCGTCGTCCTCCGACGATGCATCGTGGTCGAGCAGCTTCACCTGCGCGGTAGTCACCGAGCCCGGGCCCCGGGCGCCGACGACGTTGACAGCGAACACCGGCTTCGATAGACACAGCGCATGAGGATTGATCGCACGGTGTTGTTCGTCGTCGCACTGTGCGGTTTCGCAGCCTGTGTTCACGCTCCCCCGCTGCCTGCGGCCGTGGAGCCAACCCCTGCGCCGGCACTCCGACACGCGGAGCACGCGGTCGCCGTTCTGGTTACGTCGACGCCCGAGGTTGCCTCGTTCCGGGTCGTGCTTCAGCGTTCACTCGGACAGGCTGGATTCGAGATCGCGACGACACCCAGGAACGACGTGATCACGATCGCGCTGGTCGGCGGCGGCTCGGGCACCTCCGGATCGCAACTCGCACCGTGGGGCGGCTCCGCGTCGTTTGCGAGCCAGTCGAGCAAGCTCGACGTCACGCTGTCGACACAGGGCATGCTCCGCGACGAGCTCCAGAGTCAGGTCAGCTACTCGATCGTCCAGCATGAAAGAGAGTCGTTCGACGTGTTCAACAAGCGCGTCGCAGATGCGGGCGATCGGGCCTACGAGTACCTCGCGCACGACGTCACGAATCAGCTGATCACGCGGCTTCCGAAGATCGCCGCCGCGACCCCTCCGGTCCCAGCCAACTGACTGGACGCGCGTTACGGTTTCCAACTTCGCTCGGCGACCTCGACGCCGCTGGGATGTACGCGCCTTCGGCCCGCCTCGCGCTTTTGGGCGCCGCTCCCATGGACGCCCGTTTTTAAAGGTTGTGGCCCCGTATGCGCCGCGGTCGAAGCCTACGCGCAGTCTGCCCGTATCGACTTCGAGCTCTGACGCGATACCATTCAGCGGTGCTGCGCGCTCTCTCGTTGTTGTGCTTGTTGTTGCCCGCGTGCGACGCGGTCTTTCGGCTCGACCATCTCTCGGCCGATGCTCGTGGCAGCATCAGCGTCGATAGTTCGAGCACGGGCATCGACGCGTACGTGCCACCGTGCGTGGGCAAGATGATGGGCAAGAACGGTGGCACGACGACGGCGCCGAAGGGGATGTTCTCGACCTGCGTGCCCGACGGCGAAGCGGACGTCCAGCTCACGGGGGCGCTCGATACGAGCACCAGCTGCGACGTGACGACGGAGTCCAACGGGATTCCCGTTTGCGTGAAGTACGGTGGCACGATCAAGCTCTCGGCCCTCACGGTCACCGGGACCCGCGCGCTCGTGATCGCGACGCAGGGAACGATCACGATCGCGGGTACGATCGACGTACGGAATCGGGGCAGCGGCAACGCTGGTTGTACGAACACCCCGGGCACGCCCGACCCGAACGGTGGCTCGGGTGGTGCCGGCGGTGGCTTTGCGACGCTCGGGGGCCACGGCGGGGCGAGCGGCAAAGCAGGTGGAATCGCCGGCGGCCCGCAAAATACTCCCACCGAGTTGCGGTTCGGGTGCGCAGGGAAAGACGGTGGCGGCGACGCCCAGGTCGCCGGTGGAATCGGTGGTCCGAGCGGCGGAACGATCTATCTGATCGCGAACGACATCGACATCATGCCGACCGGCGGCATCGACGCCTCGGGCGAGGGTGGCGTCGGCGGTCAGCTACCGACCACGGGCGGTGGCGGTGGCGGTGGTGGCGGCGGGTCCGGTGGACTGATCGGCTTCGATGCCGTGATCATCAAGACGACGGCTGGCGCGACAGGCGCGTTCTCTGCCAACGGCGGTGGTGGCGGCGGCGGCAACAACAATATTGCTGGAACGGGCGCGCGGACGCTGACCACCTCCACCGCCGGGCCAGCGGGCGGGATGGGAGGCGCGAACTCCGGCAATGGTGGAGCGGGTGGTGCCGGGGCCGTCGAGGGTTCAGCGGGCGGCGACAAGGCCGCGACCGTGCACGGTACGGGCGGTGGCGGCGGCGGTGGTACGGGTTGGTTCGTGATCTACGCCCGGACAAACTTCCCCAGCTTCACGAGCCCGTCGCCCGCGCCGGTCGTCGGCAGCTAGACTCGCAGCGAATTGCTCGAGAAGTGCGTGAATAGTCCACCCGCAGCGGAGTCGGTCATTCACCTCGACGAGGTCGGCGCGACCACGTTGCCGGTCTCGACTTCGAGTTTTAGCGATATCATCCTGCGTGCTGCGCCCTCTGCTGTTGCTGTGTTTGATGCCCGCGTGTGACGCGATCTTTCGGATCGACCATGTCTCGGTCGATGCGCGAGGCAGCGGCGGCGCCGATGGAGCGGACATGCCGGTTCCCGACGCCATCCTGCCATGCGTCGGCAAGGTGATGGGCAAGAACGGCGGCACGCTAGCGGCGCCGAAGGGGATGTTCTCGACCTGCGTGCCCAGCAACGAACCAGACGTCCCGCTCACGGGGACGCTCGATACCGACAGCAACTGCGACGTGATGACGGAGTCCAACGGGATTGGCGTGTGTGTGAAGTACGGTGGCGCGATCAGCCTCTCGGCCCTCACGGTCACCGGGACCCGCGCGCTCGTGATCGCGACGCAGGGAACGATCACCATCGCCGGTTTGGTCGACGTGCAAAATCACGGCACCGCAGACGCGGGTTGCCAGAACACCTCGGGCACATCTGACGCGGCCGGCGGTTCCGGTGGTGCCGGCGGTGGTTTTGCCACGTCAGGCGGCAACGGCGGCGCGGCCAGAATGCAATCCGGTGGATTCGGTGGCGGCCCGCAAAATCCCCCACAGATGTTGCGGTTCGGGTGCGCAGGGAGGGAGGGTGGCAGCGACGGCGCTGACCTCGGCGGAGTCGGTGGCCCGAGTGGCGGAACGATCTATTTGATCGCGAACGAGATCGACGTCGCGCCGACGGGTGGCATCGACGCCTCGGGCGAAGGTGGCGGCGGCGGTGTGTCAGCAACCAGCACGGGCGGTGGGGGTGGTGGGGGTGGAGGGGGATCGGGCGGATTGATCGGCTTCGATGCCCTGACGATCAAGACGAAGACGACGATGACAGGCGCGTTCTCTGCCAACGGCGGTGGTGGCGGCGGCGGCAACAACAATCTCGCGGCAATGGGCGCGGGGTCGCGGACGTCGACCACATCCACGAGCTCGCCGGCTGGAGGGATGGGCGGCACGACCTCTGGCAATGGTGGCGCTGGCGGTGCGGGTTTAGTGGACGGAACGGTCGGCGCCGGCACGGCCGCGAACACCGCGCATGGTGCGGGTGGTGGTGGCGGCGGTGGTACCGGATGGTTCGTGCTCTACCACCGGGGAAGCGTAGCCACCTTCACGAACGCGTCGCCCGCTCCGGTCACCGGCAGCTAGTCGAACATCACGCTGAACATGATCGCGCAGGTTGAGGATCATACGAACCGGGCTAGTTGCGAGGGGACTGGGTTCTACTCGAGCGAACATCGAAACCGAGGGGAATCGAGCTCGTCATTCGTCTTATAGGGTGATTGGTCAGGCGCTGCTCGCCTGAATCGCGTCGACTCGACTGACGACCTCACGCGGTCATGTGGTCTCCGGCAGGATCGATTCTCGATCCTCGGGCGTTTCTCAGCAGCCTCGCGCCCATCGAAGACGCTTCGCGCGCTCCCGCGGTCTGCCGCGCCGGCGACCTGGTCATCGTGCGCAGCTGTAGAGCAGGGCTAGGTCACTCAGGTCACTCCCTGCCGCGAACACGCGAGCGCTGTACGGATCAGCAGCTCGAGGTCAGGCCTGTCGACCTTCGCGAGTGCCTGGTCGACATAGCGCGCAGCCTCGGCTTTCCTGAAGCCGAGCGTCGTCAGCGCTTGTTTTGCCTGCGTCACAGCGACGACGCTCTCGAACTTCGAACGCCCCACGGGGGGCGCCGATCCTGCGACGCGCGGTTGAAGTCGCGCTGCACGGAGCGCCTCGCTTGCATCCATCGCATCGATCGCTGGCGAGCTCGCGAACGACGACGACGACGACGACGACGACGACGACGAGGAGGGCGGTGCAGGTGGATTCGCATAGGTGATCGTGAGGTTCGGCGCCGAGCCCGTGATCTGAAGCTTGCCTTCATGCAGGGCGCGATGATGTGCCGAACAGGTGAGGGTCACATTCTCTGCCTCATGACCGCCGCCGTGTTCGCGATGCACGATGTGATGGAGATCGACGTTACGCGAGGCGCGGCAACCCGGGACACAGCATTTCCCGTGGTCGCGACGCTGCACGAATCGCCGCACCATCGGCGTGATGTCTTGCGTCGCGCGCGCGGGTTCGCGATCGGATCCGATGCGCTGCGC
>JANXOP010000056.1 GCA_025357755.1 Kofleriaceae bacterium
GTTAGCCACTTGCGCTGGCCCGCGGGTTGCTGATGAGCGGTGCATGCTGCCCCGTTCCTGGCTGATCCCCTTGCTCGTCGTCACCGCCTGTACCAGCGATGCGGGCGTCGACGATGGGATCGAAGATGGGATCGACGATGCGTTCCCGGTCCTGGACGGCAAAGCGGATGGCTACTCGCTGAGCGAAGCCCAGGCCTACGGGGTGATGGAGGTCGCCAGCCACGCCACCGAGGCCGCGCTCGACAACGACATCGGGCTCGGGGCGCGGACCGCGCGGGCAATCACGAAGTACACCGCCGGTGCCGACGGAAGGCTCGGCACGGCAGACGACCAGATCTTCGATTCGCTCGAAGAGCTCGACGCGGTTCCGTTCGTGGGACCGATCGCGCTCCAGCGGCTCGTCGATCACGCGACGTCCACGGGCATGGTCCCCACAACGTTCCTCGCCCGCCACGATGTCTCGGTGCTGTTCCCGCTCGTTACGGGTGACAAGCTCTGGCCTGCGTCGACCGCAGCGAACGGCGGTGCGCTGCTCCCCAAGTCGGTGTTCGACAAGATCGGCGCGAGCGTGTTCCAGAACGTCCCCGACGCCGAGGAGTACGCTGCACTTCGCGCGGTCGCAGTGCGCTTTGATCCGTGCTTCAAGACCTCGTTGCTCGGCGCGTGTCAGCCGCAGATCCGGATCGTGTTCCAGACGATCGGAAGCCTCGGAGCGAACGACGGCGCGATCCATGCGCTGTACAACCTCTCCGCCGCGGACATGGTCGCAGTGGCGGACCGGCTGCGCGCGATCGCGCCGCCGCAGCACGCGAGCTATCGCCCGCTCGGGATCAGCCCGGCGCTCGCCGCGCAGGGACTCGAGGGCGCGTATGCCACGGCCCTTCGCGAGCTCGTGGTCAAGTACGCCGGCACCACCACCCTCGCGCGGATGACATTCATGGCGCGGACCGACTCTCGTGAATCGGAGTGGCGGTTCGGTGGGTTCCACGTCAAGGCCACCGCGGCGACCGGGTTCCCGAAGGCCGGTGCGATCCAGATCGTCGGCAGCACCGAGACCTCGCAA
Organism: Kofleriaceae bacterium; assembly: GCA_025357755.1. Taxonomy (GTDB): domain Bacteria; phylum Myxococcota_A; class Polyangia; order Haliangiales; family Haliangiaceae; genus JABFXX01. The sequence continues at coordinate 1,064 of JANXOP010000056.1, forward strand.
ACGATCTCGAACATGGGCTTCGGCACCGGCTTCAACTTCAATGTCTCGCCCACCTTCGCCGACGCCGACGGTAAGAACGGCGCGAGCTCGCAAGGCTTCGCCGCGCTCCCGGCTGCCGGACGAAAGACGCTGCACGACTGGGCCGTGCGCCAGCAGCAGGGCACGCAGACCGTGCCCGATACGACCGACTGTGCATCGTGCCACGTCGCCGACCACGTCACCCGCTCCCTCGAGGCCAGCTTCGCGCCGCTCGCCACGTTCGATCGCGGGCCCCGCATGATCACGGGCGCGGAGATGCAGTCCGACAATCTCCGCGCGTTCGGCTACTTCGGCAAGGATGCCGCGATCTCGGTGCGGACCGCCAACGAGACCGCCGCGGTCGTCCGTGCGTTTGCCCTCGCCGCCGGTCGATAGGCCCACGGATCGTCGATGCCGGGTGTGCAGCTGCCCGAGTAAATCGTCATCGAGGACCCCCTAGACGCCGTCAAGCAACCGGGAACTTCCGTCCGATGGGGTTGTCACATCTGTCATGGGCCTTGGCTTTCCGCTGCTGCTGGTAGGCATGCTCCTGAGCTGCGTAGCTCAGCCTCGTCACACGCACACCGCGCCGACCGAGCCAACCCTTGCGTCTCCGTTGGCAACCCAGCTGAGTGCTCGCGACCTGCGGATGCGCGTCACCATGGTCGTCATGGCGAGCGCGGGTGAAACCTACGGCGAGCATCTGGATCCCCGCTCGGCTGACAACGAGTCCATCGAGGGAAGCGCGCTGCTGCCGTATCTGATCCGGCGGTGCTACCAAAAGACGCTCGCACATCCCGGCGCGAACGAGCGGAGCGACAGTGTCGTCACGTTCCGAGCGCAGATCGACAACGGTCGATTCCTGGCGACGTCGATCACGTCAGATCCAGCGGAGGACGCGACGCTGCTCGCATGCTCCCATCAAGGCCTCGAAAACTGGAGCTGGGATCCTCGCGCCGAGCCACTGCCGCCACTTTCACTGACCCGCGGCGCCCCGATCACCATCGTCGTCCGCGCGCGGCGGCGCGCGAACGTCTTGGCGCTTGCGGTGTCTGCGATCATGGGACGCGAACGTGTGTATCTGCAAGACTGGGCCGATCTGTCGAGCAGCGCCTACGCCGCCGAGGGTGCCGACGAGCTTCCGTACCTGATTCGGCATTGTCATCGGGCGACCCTAGGCGATCTACCGAAGCCCCTGCCAGCAACCCATGGCCTCGAGATCGGCAAGCTGTCCGTCCGAGCGCGGCTTGCGAAGAACCGGTTCGATCTTCTCTCGCTGGAGTCGACGGATCGCGACCCACGGTTTCTTCAATGCGTGCGAGATGCGCTCGCGTACTGGCGCTGGGACCCATCGACGGATTCGAGCTCACTCGCCGTTCACCAAGGCGAGGTCGTCCACCTCGAATTCGCCATCACCCTGGACTGGCCCGGGGCCACCAACCAGAAAGTCACGGTCGAACACCTTCTTCAGCCAGCGCTCCTCGTGGTTCACCTGCCGGATCGCACGCACAACGCCAAGGTCCGCGTTGCGGGACTCCGCTGCCGAACCGATGCGTGGGCCTTCGAGCGCGCATATGCGGCGCTCACCTCGCCGGATGTCCTGCTGCTCACAACATCACCGGAGTCCGCCGAAAGGCTTCGGTCAGAAATCTATCAATCCGTCCCGGACGAATGGCAGATCATCCTCGCGGATGGGCGTGACTATGGCAGCGTACTCGTCGAGGACGGCATCTGTGAGCCAGCACCCCAGCGATGGTCAGTGCTGCTCGACGCCGCGAATCCGACCGAGGTCGGCCCGCAGCGCCTCGAACTTCCGCACATCGCCTGGAGCCAACTCCCAGATCCACGAGCTCGCGATGACACACGCACCCTCGGCCCAGGTCGCGGTCATGGTCCACCCGCCTCGATGAGGTGACACGTCGGCTGGCCGCGCCTCGGTCACGTGAAAGTCCGTGACGCCCGCGTGTCGCATCGCCTCGATCGCCGCGCTCATTCCATCCGCGCCCACGTCGACGCAACGAAGATTCTGGTGCGGATACAGCGCGCCGCGCCATGCATCTTTCGGACACCTGCCGTCGACCAACTGAACTACAAAATCGTCATCGCCGTGGTGGGCAAGCTCGATGACCAGACCCGTTTCGAGTCTCGGCAGAGTGGGACACCCGTTGACGGTAGGCGTGGCCGGGTTCGGCGTACCACAGGCAACGAGAGCGAGCGTGATTGCACGCGGTATCCTCATGGTCTGTAGGACGCGCACGAGGTCGTATCGGTCTGCCGAGCGACGACCGAACGGTCGGTCGTGCACGTGGTCCGATCGAGGTCAGAGCTTGAACCGCGTGCGCGCGACACGACCTACTTCGGTAGACGGTCACATGCATCAGCGTCGCCCTTCTCACAGCGCTTGCGCTGGTCCTCGAAGTACGAGTTGACCTGCTTGTGCCCGCCAGCGCTGTTCCAATAGTCCTTCGCCTGCCCCTTCCCCGGCGTCGGGAAGGCAGCGTGCTTGAGCGCGGGCGGCGGCTTGTTCCACAGCTTCGCCTGGTAGTTGCGCGAATGGCAGTTCTGCGCGTTGATGACGATCGACATGCCGAGGTACGCGCTCGGCAGCTCGATCGTCCCCCGCCATGGCAGCTTGACCTCGTTGTCCCAGGACTGGCTGCGGCTATTTCGCGAGACGATCGAGAAGCGGCAGCCTGGATCCTGCGCGTACTCGCCGGTCATCGTCCAATCGAGCTGGACGTGCTTCGCATCCTTCAAGATAAACCCGGAGCTCGGGCTGGTCTTGTCCTCCGTGCCTTCCCACTGGGCGCCGTAGTACGGCTTGCCGAGCAGCGGCCAGTTGATGACCGGCTCCACACTCTTGTGACGAGCGTCGATGTACGACTGCTGCTCGGAGGCATTGTGAACGCCCGCGGCCGGTGCGTTCTCCCACCAACTGAAGACCGGCGGGACCGGCAGCATCCGGCCATCAGCCGCCGTCGGAACCACCGCGATCCAGTGGAACCCGCACTTGCTGAGAGGCATCTGGTCTGCGAGCTTGTAGCCCTCGTACGGCGCGAGGTCGGCGACCTTCACCGGCTTGGTGAGGTCGTGCACGTTTGCCGCGTACACGCCATCGATGACGATCAACACGCCTTGCGCGCCGGGCTTCACATTCCAGTTTTTTGCCGAGAGCTTGATGCCGAACGTACGCGCGTCCTGAAGGCAGGGCATGCTCGTGAACTTGTCATCGGGTGTTGGAGAGGGGTGGCCCTTGAAGCTCTCATCCAAGGTCGGCGACTCGATGGTGAGCTCGGGCGCAGGGCTCGGCACATCGGGCGGCTCGACCTGCGTCGGATCCGCGGAGGCCAGCCGCGCGGCGCTGGCGAGAAATGTCGCGACGATCGAGCTCTTCATGATGATCAGTGGATCCTGATCGACCAATTTTGCGCACTAATCTTGAGAGCGCACGATTCCGAGCACTTGGGTCCGGTACGTTTTGGGAGAAGTCCCCCAGATTGCGAGGCTCGACGACGAGCCTATCGCCCGTCGTCTACTTCAGCGCGTGGAGGCTGTAGGCTTGAACGAAGACGGTGCCGTCGCTGCCGATCGACGGTGTCGAGTACCAGCTGAACGGTTCGTCCTTCATCTTGCCGAGCTTCCACAGCGTCTTGCCGGTCGCGATGTCGACTGCGATCAACGCCGTCTTGTCGGTGTCTTCGTCGATCAGGACGCACACCGCGACGCCGCCGCCCACAGCGGGCCCACAGTTGCCGATGTCGTACGGGGTGTCGAGGCCGACCGACCACTGCGCCTTGCCGGTCGCGAGATCGAACGACGAGAGCTTACCGTTCGCTCGCGTCAGCAGGCGGTCGCCGGTGATTGCGAAGGTCTTCTCGTCGTCGGACGAAGCCTGGTCGAGCTTCGTGAGCCACTTCTGTTTTCCCGTCGTTCGATCGACCGCGAGAATGCCGCGTGGTGACCAGGTGTAGACGCACTTCGCATCGAGCGACGGCGTCGCGCGCGCATCGGCGGGGATGCTCCACAGCTTCTTCTGCGTGGCGACCTCGATCGCGAGCAGCTTCTTCTCTGCAATGAAGTAGATCACGCCGTCGGCATAGGCGATGCCGGCGCGCACGCCGACCTTGACGTCATCACGCTTGACCTCGAACATCCATCGCTTGCGACCCGTGTCGACCGAGAGCGCGAACACGCCATCGCCGGCGCCTTGGATCACGACATCGCCGACGACCACCGGCGTTCCCTGGACGCCGGTCACGTTTGCGACCCACTTCGGCTTGCCCGTTCTCGCATCGAGCGCGTGCACCTGCTTGTTGCACGGAACGTAAAGCACGCCGCCGGCGACCGTCACATCCCCGGTGAGCCAGCTCTGGTTCTTCGCGAGGTTGCGCTTCCATGCGGGTTTGCCGTCGGCGATCCGGGTTGCCGCCACCCTCGCGTTGAACGCGTAGTCACCGGTGAACACCAGCCCGAGAGATTCGTCGACCACCGGGCTCCCACCATATTCGCCGCCGCCCTCGAAGCCGGTCTTCGCGGACCAGCGGAGTTTCGGGGCCTTCTTGGTGATCGCTCCGGCGTAGCTCGAGGTGCGCGCGGGACCATTGAGAAACGTCGCGGACATCGTCGTGGCGATCACGGGTGCCGCCTGCGCGACCTTGCCCTTTGTCGCTTGGGCCGGCTTGGCCGCGGGTTCGGCCTTCTCGTACGCTGGGAGCTCGCCGCTTGCTGCGGCGAACGCGGTCGCGAGCAAGCGGCGCGCATCCTTCATCGCTTTGGGCGGCGTGCCCGCCCAGATCAAGTTGTCGAGCAGATACCCGCCACCTTCGTACGACGTCAAGGTCGCCGGATCTGCTGCCTTGACCGTCGCAGGCTCGTCGTCGCCGCGATACGCGTCGACGCCATGGTCGGTCAGCACGACCTTGCCCGCAGGATCGTCACCGAACTCGTCCTCGTCGGCACCGGTCGCGCAGAACAGCGGCTCACCGAGGTGGCCGACCGTGTCGAACCCCTTGCCGGTGTGCCACGTGATCCATGCTGGCAGCCGTTTCGCTTCGACGCGATCGCCGAGCAGCCTCAGAATCGCGTCGAGCTTGACGCCTTTGACGAACGTCTTGGTGAGCTGCTTCCCGAGCTTGGTATCGGTGAGATCGAGGACTTCAGGAGCTGGTTTCAGTTTCGCCACGCGCGCAGCATATCGCGGCGCGAGCGCTCGGCGGGCCCGCGACCCCACCGTGCTTTATCGATCCCTGCTGATGATCGCGCCGCGCAGCGAGCCGAACCGCTAACCCAACATGCGCACGAACACCGACGCGAGCGCGGCCTTCGCGTCGGCCACCATCGTCGGCGCTCGCCACGCGACGTGCATGTCGGGACGCACGACGATGCAGCCGTCTTCCTCGATCTCGCTCGCGATGTACCAATCGCCGTAGATATCCTGCGCATCGCAGCCGGCCGGCCCGATCGTGAAGGTCTCGATCGGGATCTGCAACGCGGCCGCCGCCGCACGCCAGGCCTCGCCGCCGATGCCGGTCAGCAGCGTGAACCGGCCGTGACCGACGAGATCGATCGTCGAGACTCGCTCGCGCTCTCGCTCGAGCCAGACGTGCGGCAGCCGAGCACCCGGTCGCGTGCTCGCCTGATAGTAGAGCTCCTGATCGCGCTCCCACGCCGGCGCCGGCGTGCCGTCGGGGACGATCGCACTCGAGTCGTAGCGTTGGTTGAGCTCGACACCGTGGCAATTGAACTCGTAGTTCTTCTGCGCGATCGCGGCGTGCAGTTGCTTGCGGCGCGCCTTGCCCTCGGCGGTCGGCGCCTTGCGTGCTGCGATGAATGCGTTGGCTTCCGTTGCGTTCGTCGAGGCCAGCAGACCGACCGCCTCGAAGATCGGCGGGAAGTCCTCGATCGACTTGTTTGCACGCGTCACGATCTGCTTGCCGACCGGTTGGCGCTCGGCGTCGTAGCTCGCGAGCAGCGCCGGCGAGGCCTGACCGCGGAGCACGAGCGCGAGCTTCCAGCACAGGTTGTAGGCATCTTGGATCGACGTGTTCGATCCGAGCCCGTTCGTCGGTGGGTGGCGGTGCACCGCATCGCCCATGCAGAACACGCGACCCGCGGTGTAACGCGCGGCGTACAAATTATTGACGGTCCACGTCGACGTCGAACGGATCGTCACCGCGAGCTCCGGATCACCGACGAGGTTACGCACGATCGCGATCGCCTCCGCATCGGCGAGCTGCTTTTCGCCGCCACTGATGTCGTACCCCCACACGACGAGCCACTCGTTCCACGGCCGCACCATGCGCACGAGGCCAGCACCGATCCCACCGATGTTCGCGCCCGGCTGGAGCACCCAGTACAAGACGCTCGGGCGATGCGCGACATAGCGCGTGAGATCGGCGTGGAACACGATGTTCATCGAACCGGCGACGCCGAGCTGGCCCTCGAACGGCAGCTCGACGAGCTCGGCGACGCGGCTCTTGCCGCCGTCCGCGCCGATCAGATACTTCGCGCGAATCTGGTACGTCTCGTTGGCGCTGCGATCCTTGAGGGTCGCGGTCACGCCAGTGGCGTCCTGAACGAGGTCGACGAGCTCGGTATTCATGCGGATCGTCGAGCCGCGCCGGCCCGCCGCACCGAGGAGGATCGGCTCCATCAGATCCTGCGGCACGTCACAGATCCGCGTCGGGCTCGCGAGATCGTAGTCGGCCTTGCGCCGCGGGTGATTGCCCCACGAGTACAACCGGCCGAGCTCCTCGCCCGCGAGGCTCGTGCAAAACACGTTGTTCGCCATCAGGTCTTGCGGCGACGACTTCGCGATCGCTTCAGCCTCGATGCCGAGGTCGCGCAACACCTCCATCGTGCGTTGATTCGTGATGTGCGCGCGCGGCGTGTCGGCGAGCCAGCCGTACTTCGTGACGAGGATGTGATTCACCCCGTACATCGCGAGCAGCGCCGCCGAGGCCGAGCCCGCGGGACCACTGCCAACCACCAACACGTCGGTTTCGAGCACCGCAACATCTTCTCCGAAGACCGAGCCCGACGAGGTAACTCGCTCGGCAACGGACTGTTGCTCCTCCCTGCTCGACGCGAAATACGTCTAGAGCACGCGGCGAGCTGGCTCGCGTACGATCGAATGGCGAGTCAGGAGCCCGAGCCCGCGCCCGCGCTCCCCGGCGTCGGGCCGTCGCACTTCGCCATGGCCTCGACGGTTTGCGCGGCCAGCAGGCAGTCGACGTTCCGAATGTCCTCAGGCGTGGGATTGTCGGCGTGCCAGACCGCCGGACACTGTGCGAGCGCATCGGCGCGTCGCTTCGACGCATCGGCTGGCGCCGGTCCATGCGGCGAGACCGCCATGACCGAAATCAGATGATCGGTGAGCTTCTCGCAGTCGATCTTCTTTGCGGTTGGCGCAGCGGATGGCTTCGCGCCACCGCAGCTGGCAACGAAGGCAACGAGGGCGACGAGGGCGACGAGGGTGACGGTAAGTGACGTGCTCCAAGTGGTCATCGGGCCAGCTCATAACACGCCCGATCCATCGGTGTCCGCCCGCTGAAAGCCTCGCGGCTCGCGAAGTCTCGACGAGCGGCGCGAATACAGCGTGCGCTCGAGTGCTACACGCGATCGCCACCTGATCACGGCGTGTTGTGGCAGCGCTTCGCCGTGAAGGCGCCCACGATCATCGACTTGGCCGGATCGTTGAACCACGCGACGACGTGGCCGCTCACCTGAGCCGATGTCATCGAGTCGATCCGTGCCGCGACCCAGCCGCCACCTTCCATGCCGACGACATGACCGGGCTCCTCCCACATCACGGTGGCCCACGGGTTGCCCGTCTGGGTCACGGTCGTGACGTCGGCGCGCTCCGCGATGCCAGTGGCGAGCGTGTCGCCAAAACCGATCTTGAAGCCAGGCGAGAGCTGGTCGAACGCGCACGGCTGCTTCGGCGTCGTCCAGTAGAAATGGACCTCGTGCTGGCCAAGGCCGTTGTCCTTCCAGTCGACGGTCTCGATCGCCACCGGCGCGCCTTCCTTGCCAAGAACCGCGCCGACGACAGGCTTGTCGGGGATCGATCCGAGCTCGGGGCGATCGCCCCACGTCACGCCCGCCAAGGAACGCGTATCGACGTCGTGCTGCGGGCTCTTGCAGACCGGCACGCTGAAGCTGCCGGCGAGATGCGTGTCGTCGGGACCGGTCAACACGAGGCGGCCCTTGACGGTCGTGTCGGTGACCTCGTCGATCGCTATCACCTCGGTGTGGTCGGTCACGCCGAGGTGCGGCTTCTTGTACGTCACGATCGGCCAGTCCTCGTGCGAGATCGTGGCCCCGGCGTGTAGCTTGACGTCAGGGAAGCTCGCGGAGACGTAGAGCTGGTTCTCGTCCGGCGCGAACTGCGGCGCGCAGGGGTCGCTCCCCTCTTTCCACGCGTACAGGTCGAGCGTCGCTTGCCCGCTTGTCGTCCGGATGTAGCCCGTTGCGATCGCGAACCGCTTGCCGACGAGGGCACCAGTCACCGGTGGAGCCCCGACGGGTGGAAAGTCCGCTGGCAAGGCGAACGCCGCGTCGACCGGCACGGCATCGGCCACGACGGGCTTTGGACCTGGCTCGCTCGGCTCGGGTGGCGCGGGCTTCCTGCATGCGACGAGCGCGACGAGCAGCAGGGCAAGACGCATCGTAAGAGGATACGCGAGGCGACGCGTTGCGGGTCGACTTCTTCGGTTCCAGTGCGCGTACTCGGTTCGATACCGCGGAGCGCTCGGCGAGCGGCAGTGCGAATTTCTACAAGCTCGACGAGCTCCACCTCGGCCGACCCGTTCGATGTCTCCTTGGCGTCTAGAGAAATCGATTGGCGGTGTGGTCGCGCGTCACCGCGGCCTGGTCTGAGCAGGCAGCGCCCTGATCGTCTAAGGTCTGACCATGCCGACCACACCGAGATTCGAGCTCTTCTCCTTCTGGCGCACGTCCGCGACCTACCGCGTTCGCGTGGCATTGAACTTCAAGGGCCTCGAAGCCCACGAGCGCAACGTCGACCTCGACGCGGGCGAGCAGCGCAGCAAAGAGTTTCTCGCGGTCAATCCCCTCGGTGCGATCCCCGCGCTGATCGATCACGAAATGAGCGCGGATAGCGCGCCGATCACGCAGTCGCTCGCGATCCTCGAATACCTCGAGGAGGTGAAACCGACGCCCGCACTACTGCCGAAAGATTCCTATGGCCGCGCCCGCGTTCGCGCGATCGCAGCGATGCTCGCCTCCGACACCCATCCGCTGATCACTCCGCGCGTGAAGAAATATCTGACCACGACGGGCGGCTTCGACGCGGCGGCGTGGAAGGCCTGGCAGGGCCACTGGTTCACGACCGGGCTCCAGGCGGTCGAGGCCAAGCTCTCGCACGATTCACAGACCGGGCGCTTCGCTCACGGGGACGCGCCGACCATCGCCGACATCTGCATCGCGAGCATCCTCGCCGTCACGCCCATCTTCGGTATCGAAGTCGCCGATATTCCGACCGTGAACCGCATCGTCGCCGAATGCGAGAAGGTCGAAGCCTTCGCGAAGGCGGCACCGAAACGGCAGGTCGGCGCACCTACGGAGTGAGCGCATCGAAATCAATTCCGATCAGGAAATGACGACACGTCCGAGGTTCGCCGAAGCGATTCGGCGTGCCGTGGAGCGCATCGCGCAAAGGAGCGACGGTGCAGAGCTGCCCGTCATCGACCGTGCCGGTCATCGAATAGCCTCGCGACCGGACCTGTACGGCAACGCAGACGGGGGTGGATTGCGAACCGCGAGAGTGCGCCCACGATGTTTCGGGATGAGCTGGCGCGTCTGATCACTCGTCGAGCAGCAGCTTGCCGGCGTCGAGCAACGGACAGGGGCCAGGCGCGAGGCCGCTCGCCTCGCCGATCGCGCCGCGCACCTCGCGGTCGGCACCATCGATCGCTTCGGCCACCTCCTGATCGGTCGGCGTACGATCGGGCCAGAGCCTGGCGTACCGCACGCGGTCGAAGTCACTCCACTTCCAGCCCACGCGCGACTTCTGTTCGCCTCTGATGTCGGGTCGTGCCGCGAGTCGCTCCAGCGTGGGTTGATCGATCGTGCGCCAGCCAAGCGGCGTGCTGACCGAGTAGGTCATCGTCGGCAGGTCGATAAATGCGCGCAGCGCCTTCTCGCGCCGGTACATGTGGTGCTGGATCCAGGCGCGCAGCGCTTCGTTCGCACCTCGCGCCTCCCAGGTCCGCTCGGCGACGCGGGTGACCGTCACGCCGCCGACCTCCGGCACTACCAGGTTCTCGATCCGCAGGTCGATCTCGTCGACCCGAACGGCGAGCCAAAACCGAGCGACATCGTAGTAGGACGGCACGCAGACGCCCTCGGCACCGACGATCAACGAGGCTGCTAGAACGCGCGGCGACCTGCGCGTCCCGCGTACGAATGTGAGCGTGCCGCTGCGATCGATCAAGTGGTCACCGACGTAGACGGACGAGCCCTCTCGCGTCCGCGATGCGAACGCATGTCGCTCGACTTCGAATGCGGAGCTGAAACACCCCGTGCAAAACACGACAGCTCCGAACCAGCGCATCAGTCTGCCCGATTCTCGTAACATGGCCGCGCAGGCCAGTTGCCCGCGACCTCTGACGTCCGAGCGTCGAGTGATGCGGCGATCAGCGCGAGCGGGACATCGCGAGCGGCAAGCTCGTCCATGGCCCGCGCTTCGTGAGCGTGACGATCCTCGCCCGTCACCGGGAACGGCGCGTGGGCACCGATCGAGATTCCCGCTGCCAGGAGCACGAACGGCGTCGCGAGAACCGTCATGGCCACCGAGCGTGTGGCGCTGAACCGTCGCACTTCGGCGGTGGTTCCGTGGACGGGCCAGCCGGCCATCCAGGTGCCGAGATGCCTCAGCTCTGGCCAGGTCAGCGGTCCATGCCAGCGACCCTGAACCTCGACCTCGTACCGCGGAGTGGCCTCGGTCTCGGGATCACGAATCCGCGACGTCACCCAGCGTGTGAGGTCATGCCCGTCGGTGACGAGCTCGACGCCACCGTTTTGGAGATGGCGGACGTCTACACCATAGGGGACCTGACCCAGGATGACCTCGACGTTCGTATCGGTCAGATGTGAAACGCGGACGTTCGAGACGTGCGTCCACGGCGAATCAGTCATGCGCAGGCAAATCATGTCGCCGACGACCGAGAGTCGCCAGGCCGCGATCCAGCTTGTCATGGCGCCCGACGGCGAGATCAGCTGGACTTCACTCTCTTCGTCGTCAAAAGCATCGTGGATCGCCGGCGCCCTATCGACCGTTCGGGTCGAGTACTCGACACAGCCCGAGGCGAGAATCACGATTGCGAAGCGCCACATCGCCGTCCCGACTTGCACTGTATGGGCCAGGACCGCCAACGCTGAGATCGCGGCTTTCGCAGGCCGCCAGCGTCAAATCATAACGTGTGTCGTCGAGGATCTAACACTACGGCGTCATAGTTCGGTGGCGTGCTTCTGCTTGCCCATTACCGCACCGCGATCAGCGTACCGAACAACTGCCGCTTGGTGACCCAGCCGTTGATCCCGCCGCGGTTGTTGCCGATCTCGAAGCGCTCGCCCTGGATCGCTTTGACCACCTCGACCTCGATCGTGGCGGCGTATGTGATCAGTGAGTGCGATCGCGCGGCGAGATAGAAAGCCGAGTAGTCGTCGAAGTCGCCACTTCGAAGTGCGCGCAGCCGCAGGACCTTCGGCACCATTCACCGACCACACCGCGCTCACGTAAAGGGGTCGACGACTTGGCCCACCATCATCAGGCGAGGAACTGGCCGGAGGTCGTCGTGCGTGCGGATGGCGACGAGGTCGATGGCGACGCACAGCTTGCTCGTCGCGCGGTTGCGCGCCTCGTCGACCGTGTCGCAGTAGAACACCGACTTGGCGCACACCCCGCAATAACGGGTGGTCGGATCTTGCGTCGGCGCGAGCGAGCCCCACTCCATCGGACACGCGAGCTCGAACGTGACGGCGTCACAGCCCTCGATGAGGGGACGCCCGACCGCGCGGCGCCACGAGGGGTCGATCCGCGCACCGAGTTCGCGCACACGGCCTGCTGCGGCTGTGAAGCTGGCGCGCCGGGCGACGATGTCGACGCCTCCCGCGTGAGCCGCGTCCTGCGCACGCAGGTAGTCGGCCCTACGCTGATCGCCATGCTGCTCGAGCCAGTCCGCATAGACCTCGCGACTTGGGCCATCGCCCGCGACGACCGCGGCGAGCAGACCGCGCTCGACCGCGGAGATTTCCTTGCGCGCCGGGATCGCGCGCGCGAGCTCGATCGTGTAGTCGCCGATCGCGAGATGGGCTCCGTCGGCTACGCGCCCCCGCGTGCCGGGTGCGAGGCTGCGCGTGCCATCGATGACTAGCGGTGCACGCGCGAGCACCGTGACATTCCAGCCCGGCGCTTCATCCGGTAAGGCGCCGGCGCACTCGAGCCGGCAGTGCTCCGCCTCGATCCGTGCATCGCCGTCGAGGGCCAGCTCGCAGCCACCGGCGGTGCTGCCAATCCGGATCGCTTCGCCCTTGAAGGTCATCCGCTGGGTGCGCTGGTGGTGAAGCCGAACGTACAGACCGATCACACCTCAGCGTAGCAGACGACGCGCGCCCCAGGACTTCGCGAATTTCGCTCCCTCGCGTTCATCCTCGTACTCCTACTTCACCTCTTGGAGACGGACGAGTTCGAAGCTCGATGAGTGACTCGGCGTTCCTGATCAAGCGCTCCACGATGGGCAACAGCGACGAGGTCACAGCGTTCGCAGTCGTGACGATCGATGACGACCTCGCCTCCGAGCCTCCGACAAGCCGACGCTGAAGCTGCGCGCGATCCTCCACGCCACGATCCGCGCGAGTGGTCGGGGACGCGATGGCAACCTCGCGAGTGGCTCGCCTTCACTCGACCGCGATCAATGTGCCGAACAACTGCCGCTTCGTGACCCAGCCATTGATCCCGCCGCGGTTGTTGCCGATCTGGAAGCGCTCGCCCTGAATCGCTTTGACCAGGTGCAGGTACTGCGAGCCGTTCACGCGGCACAGCACGATGTCGCCAACCGCGGGGAGCGCATCCCCCAGCGGGGCCACGGTGCAGAGCTGCCCGTCGTTGACCTTGCCGGTCATGCTGTGACCGCGTGGCCGAAATTGAATTGTCTCGCCCATAGCGAGACGGGCGATGTGTCCATCTGCCCAACCCATACTGACCGCCTAGATTGTTGGCTCCGAAGGAGGGGATCGAACCCCCGACCCGGCGGTTAACAGCCGCCTGCTCTACCACTGAGCTACTTCGGAATGCGGCCTATAGATGACGTACCTGGACGGGCGCTGTCAAGCTCCGCGGACGCACGACGACGGCATTCCGCTCAATGATCGTAGGGCTATAGCGGTTTTTCGGTAGTTCAGCGGCGCCGCTTGCCGCGCCCACAGAAGGTGGACGGCGCGGGCTGCTGCGCTTCGCACAATGCATCGGCTACCGCGATCATTCGTTGCTCGAGCTCGAGGCTCGCGATCGCAGGGTCGAGCACGAGGAAGGCAAGCCCGCGACCGGCTGCGATACAGGCAACGGCGGAGATTTCGGTGGCTCCGATCTCCAGGACGATGAGCTGACCGCGGTCTGTCACGGCCTCCAGTTCTGCGTGATCGACGCGCGGTAGTCCGTCGGCCGAGTTCGCGCGTTCGATCAACCGGTTGATGGCCGGAAGATCTGAATGGTGACCCCGGCGGATGCGCGTGGCCGCGACGTGCTCGGTAGTAGCTGAAGACTGGGACATCACGATGAACCTCGTACCGACGAAACTCGGCAACCTGCTAGCTACAAGAGGAGTGCCACCGCGATGGCAGGGAGTTTCCGCTGCTTGGAAACCGGGCGACGTGCATCACGCCCTATGAGTGGAACGTGGCTCCTGCGCAATGCACGAGCCGAGATCGTGCGACTTGCAGTCGTACGTTCGAGCGATCGCTGCGAAGTGCACGGTCACGAGCGCGAGAAAAAAACGCGTCGCGACAGCCCGCACCCGAGCTCTCGACGCTGTGGCTATTTTTCCGAGTCGCGAAGCGGTCGAGGACTGGCGTGGGCTCGAACGTTGCAATCGCTGGGGTTATGAAAAACAGCGCAGCGCTTATCTTCGTCACACTCGCGGCCTGCAGTGCCGGCGAGACTCACTCCGATACCGCGAAGCTCGCGCCGAATCAGCCGCAGTGCAACTTCGTCAACTATCACCGGGACGAATCCATCAACGTCCAAGGTCCTGGGCGGTGCACGACCGACTGCGACTGCGATGGGATGCGTTCCTGCGGCGGAGGTACCTGCACCGGTGAGGCCCGTCCTACCGACAATGCTCGTTGCAATGACCCGAGCTATCACTGGAACGAGGCGTGGAATGGTGGCGGCAGCGGTCTGTGCGCGAGTGATTGCGAGTGCGAAGGCACCCGGACCTGCGTGAGCAACCATTGCGCCGATCGCGCGCCGAGCGCCGTGGGCGCGGCGCAGACACGCTGAGCAGGCGACCATGGGCTTCGATGATCTGACGGAGTTGCTGACTCGAGTGCGCCACGCTCGACGCGATAGCACGCTGCTCATGTACGCGGTCATCGTTGCGAATGTGGTCTACGTGCTCGTGGCCGTGACGCGCGGACCGAACGCGATCGCCTGGACTGGGGTACTGCTTGCGAGTGTCGCGGCGCACGCG
>JANXOP010000049.1 GCA_025357755.1 Kofleriaceae bacterium
CCGCGCGACAAGGGCTTGCGAGTCGCGCGTGCCGAGAGCTCGATCTGGCGCGCGCGCGCTTCGACCTCTGGATCGATCATCGCCACTCGTCTTCGAGCACGCCGTACAGCGTGACATCGAGCAGGCGTTTGCCTTTGCGAATATGACGCCGCCGAGTGCCTTCTTCGATCATGCCGAGTTTCTCGAGCACGTGACACGACGCGCGATTGCCCTCGAGTACTTGCGCATAGATCTTCGCGAGTCCGAGATCACGAAAGCCAAACTCGATCAGGGCGCGCGCGGCCTCGGTCGCGATGCCCGAGCCCCAGCTCTCGGCACCGAGCCAGTAGCCGAGCTCGGCACGCCGATCGCGCGCGTAGCGCCGCAGGCTCACGCTGCCGAGCAGTTGATCAGGAGCTTCGCGCCGGACGATCGCCATCGTGACGCCGCGGCCCTGGCCCCACCACGCGAGCCGGCCGATGATCCACCGCGTCGCGAGCGCCACCGGATACGGCGACGGCACCGCGATCAGGTAGCGCGCGACGCGCTTGTCACCCGCACGCTCCGCGACATTGCGAGCGTCATCGAGACGGAGCTCGCGAAGTGCGAGCCTCTCGGTACAGAGCAGGGGCGGGCGAGTGCGGATCTCCGAGAGCATGAATCACTTCGGTGGGCGCGAACCGGTGAAGTCTTGATACGTGACGCAGCCTTCGAGCGTCATGCAGTCGGTGTGGCCGTTCGTTGCCGGGGTGTAGTTGATCTTGCCGGTCAGCGTGTCGCCATTCGCGGTCGCGACGATCTCACCATCGTAGGTGTAGGTGCAGTTCCCGGTGGTCTGCGAGTTGGTCCCCATCAGCTTGAGATCGAGGTTGTCGCCATCGACCGAGCCGGCGAACACCGAGGTCCCGAAAACGACATCGAAATAGGTCCCGGTGGCGCCGGTAATATTGGCACTCGCAGTCGAGCCGGATTGCGTGATCGAGACGGGAATACCAGAGTTCATCGCGCCTACGGTCCAGTTCGCGAAGTTGCAGCCGTTCGTGCGATTCGTAACGCCGACGGTGAAGGTGCCGGCGACATCCGCCGGAGAGTTGGTACCGCACGCCGCCACCGCGAAGCCAACGAAGGCAACGAAGGCAGCGAAGGCAACGAAAGCACGAAGCACGAATCGGTTCATGGGCCCAGGATAACCACAAATTCCCACGGGTTGGCTTATGTTCCGAAACGTGCCCAGGCGTGCCGACCATGCCTATTATTACGGTGCTGCGCTAGCCGCAGTCATCGCCGCTACTGCCGTGCACGACGTCGAAACGCATCGCCTCGACAACGGGCTCACCCTCCACGTCGCCGGCGGCCACCCTTCACCGGTGGCCGCGATTCAGGCGTGGGTTGGCGTGGGCTCGGCCGACGAGTCGGCGCACCAGGCCGGGGTCGCCCACGTTGTCGAGCACCTGCTGTTCAAGGGCGGGGCCGTGCATGGCGTCGGCGAGCTCGCGCGTGCGATCGCGAGCTCGGGGGGCGACATCAACGCGTGGACGTCGTTCGATCACACCGTCTATCACGCGGTGCTCGGCGCTGATCGAATCACGGATGCGATCGAGGCGTTCGGCAATGCCTTGATGTCGACCGCCGTCGATCCGAGCGAGCTCGCGCGCGAAAAAGCAGTCATCCTCGAGGAGATTCGCCAGGGCTCCGACGATCCCGCACGCTCCGTCGCGCAGAGCTTGTTCTCCACCGCGTTCGTCGCGCATCCCTACCGCCGGCCCGTGATCGGCAGCCCCGAGAGCGTGAAGCGGCTCGGCGAGCGCGACCTCGTCGAGTTCTTTCGTAGCTTCTACGTCGCCGACAACATGACGATCGTGGTCGCGGGCGATGTCGATCCGCACGAAGTCCATCGCGCGATCGCGCGGCGGTTCGCACGGATGCCTTCGGGCCGCCCGCAGCGCCGGGTCACCGCCGAGCCCGCGCAGACCTCGCCACGCGCGGTCGCGTCGCTCCGCGAGGTCTCCGAGGCGTATGTCGCGATCGGTTTTCACGTGCCTCCTGCTCGTCACCCCGATGTGGCCGCCCTCGATGTCGCGGCGATCCTGCTCGGCGAGAGCGAGTCGGCACGGCTGCCGCGCCGGTTGCGCGACGATGAAGGCATCGTCACGACCGCCTACGCGCACGTCCACGCGCTGCGCGACCCGGGGCTGTTCGTGCTGTCGGCGACCTCGCGTCCGCGCGATGCCGACAAGACCGTCGGTGGGTTGGTCGAGCAGGCGCTCGGCCTCGTCGACGAGCTCGAGGCCGACGAGCTCGACAAGGCGCGGATCGCGGCCGAGGCCGGCTTCGTGCGTCAGCTCGAGACCGCGCAAGGTCGCGCGCGCACGCTCGGCTGGAACTCGATGGTCGCCGGCGATCCGCGCTACACGCACGTCTATCTCGATCGGATCCGTGCGGTTCGCCGCCACGATGTCGCCGCTGCGGTGCGCCGCTACCTGCGCCCGGAGAACGCGAGCATCGCGGCGGTCTTGCCCAGGCAGCGCGCGACCGCGAAGCGCATGGCGGTCTTCGCCCGCGGTGCCGAGAAGCGCGTTCGCACGGTGCTCGGGGGGGCGGCGCAGCCGGCGGCGATCGTGGAGAAGCGGGTCACGCTCGGCAACGGCATGGTCGTGATCGTGCGTCGCGATCCCTCGGTGCCGGTCGTCGCGATGCGCGCGGTGTGGCGCGGTGGCCAGCGCGTCGAGACCGACAAAGAAGCGGGCGCGTCGACGCTGCTCGCCCGGATGATCACGCGCGGCTGCGGCACGCTCGATGCCTCGGCGGTCGCCGACAAGATCGATCGGCTCGGCGGTTCGCTCGGCGGTGTCGCCGGTCGCAACAGCTTCGGCCTCGCTGCGGAGTGGCTCGCGCGGTCGTGGAGCCAGGGTTTCGAGCTCACCGCCGATTGCCTGCTCGATCCGACGCTCCCGGCGGACGAGCTAATTCGCGAGAAGCAGGCGCTGCTCGCCGATCAGATCGCGAACGGCGACAATCCGACCCAGGTCGCGTTCCGCGTGTTCAGCGAGGCGCTGTACGCGAACCATCCGTATCACCGCGATGCGCTCGGCACGGATCGCTCGATCGGCGCGCTCGATCGCACCAAGCTCGTGGCGTTCTATCGCGATCGCTATCCGATCTCGGGGCTCACGCTCGCGATCGTCGGCGATGTCGATGTCGAGGAGGTCGTCGCACGCATCACGAAGCGGTTCGGGGCGGTGAAGAAGTCCGTCGCGACGCTGCCGGTGGTCGCGCCCCTGAAGATCGATGGCCGGTCGAGCGAGGACCGCGAGGTCTACCGCTACCTCGATCGCGCGCAGGCGCATCTCGTCATCGGCTATCCGGGGGCGACGATCGACGCGAAGGATCGGTTCGCGCTCGAAGTGCTCGTCGCCGTCCTCGGCGGGCAGAGCGGGCGGTTGTTCGCCGAGCTTCGCGACAAGCGCGCGATCGTCTACCGGGTTTCGGCGCACTCGGTCGAAGGTGTCGATCCGGGGTTCGTCGCCGTGTACTTGTCGTGCTCCCCCGACAAGCTCGAAGAAGCGGTCGGCGCGGTCCGCAGCGAGCTGGCCAGGATCACGGCCGATGGCATCACCGCCGAAGAGCTCGAGCGTGCGAAGAGCTATCTCGTCGGCAGTCACCAGATCGCGATGCAGCGCCGCTCGGCGATCGCGAATGCCATCGCGTACCACGAGGCTTACGGGCTCGGCTGGACCACGTGGGCGGGCTACGACGACGCGATCAAGGCGATCACGCTCGCCGAGGTCGCGGCGGCGGCGAAAGCGTATCTCGTCCCCGAGCGCGCGATCACCGCGACCGTGCGGCCTCCAGCTCCGACACCGGCCGCGAAGAAGAAGTCCAAGCTTGCCGGTAGTGGGAGTCGCAAGAAATGAAGGACTACGAC
The DNA here is from genome assembly GCA_025357755.1 of Kofleriaceae bacterium. Classification (GTDB taxonomy): domain Bacteria; phylum Myxococcota_A; class Polyangia; order Haliangiales; family Haliangiaceae; genus JABFXX01. The sequence goes on from JANXOP010000049.1 coordinate 3,905, forward strand.
ACCGGTCACGGTGAGCTCGGCGCGAGCATCGTCCTGATCTTTCCGCTGCTGCTCGCCTACGAGATCGGCGTGTTGTTCACCGGCCACGTCAATGGCGCCGATGTCGTCACGCGCGCGCTGTACTTCACGCTCGGGAGCCGTGCGCTCTATCTGCTCCTGCATGCCGTGCTCGCGGCGGTGTTCCTGGTCTGGATCCGTAGAGAACAGCGCTGGGACTCGCTCCGGCTCGACGTGTTCGCACCGGTCGTCCTCGAATCCTTGATCTACGCGCTCACGCTCGGGGCCGCGGTCACGCTGGTGCTCTCCAAGGTGATCGGCATGTCGATCGGCGGAGCCACGCTCGCAGGCCTGGCCGGCCAGGCCGTCTCCGCGCTCGGCGCTGGGGTCCATGAAGAGCTGGTGTTCCGGCTCGGCCTGCTCGCCGGCATGGTCACGTTCCTGCGTGGGGGTGGGACCGATCGCCGGCTCGCCGTCGCGCTCGCGTTCGTGTTCTCGGCACCGCTGTTCGCGCTCGCACATCACGCGGGTGCCCATGGCGAGCCGTTCACGATGCACGCGTTCTTGTTCCGCACGCTCGCCGGGCTCGCCTTCGGCGCGATCTTCTGGTTTCGCTCGCTCGCGCACGCGGTCTACGCGCACGCGCTCTACGATCTCGTCGTCGCGGTCACCTAGCGCCGGGATCGAGGTTCGCGCGGGGTTCGTGCTTGAACGGTAGGAGCACGGTGAACTCGGTGAACACCTCGGGCTGCGAATCGACCGTGATCAGGCCGCCGTGCAGCTCGATCAAACCTCGCGCGATGTAGAGCCCGAGGCCGGCGGAATCGGGCAGAGACGACGTGTGATGGCGCACCGGCATCGGGTGCAAGAACGGATCGAACACGCGCTGGCGATCCTCTTCGCTGATGCCGATGCCGTTGTCCCGTACGCGCAGCCGCGCCCAGCCGCCGGGATAGCGCGCGAGCGGCGCTTCATCGACGCTGATCGAGATCTCGCCCGACTCCGGCGTGTAGCGGATCGCATTCGAGACCAGGTTGACCGCGATCTGATGGAGCTTGTCGCGATCGGCATCGATGTGATCGACCGTGTCGATCTTCGCTTCGAGCTTCTGCTTGCGCGCGGCGGCGAGCGGTAGCAGCTCGGACACCACGTTCTGCACCATCTCGCCGAGGTCCACCGGCTCGCGGTTCAGGGTCATACGACCGCCGTCGATCCGCGAGATGCTCAGCATGTCGTCGACGAGACGCTTCAGGCGATGCGCACCACGCCGCACCGAGGCGAGCGGCCGCTCCGCGAGATCGGGGAGATCACCGAACCTCCCTTCCGAAAACAGATCGAGATAGCCAACGATGCTGGTCAGCGGTGTGCGCAGCTCGTGCGCCGCGATCGAGATGAACTCGGTGCGAATCCGGCTCTGGCGCTCGAGCTCGACGTTCTTCGCGCGCAGCTGCGCCTCGGACTCGGCGAGCGCACGCGTCCTCTGGCGAACGATCTGATCGAGGTTCGCGCGCAGTGCGCGGAACTCGGCGCGCGCGGCCTCGACTTCGCGCGTTCGCTCCTCGAGCACGTTGCCGAGCCGGACCGCGGTATCGAACAGCTCGCCTTGGGCCGAGGGCGGTGTGGTGCGCTCGAGCCGCGCGATCAGCACGTCGATCGTGCGATGCGCCGCGGCAAGCTCGTCCTCGAGCTCGCCCATCCGATCGGGCTTCCTATCCACCATCACCACCTCCAAGGACGAGTGCCGTCAACGTGTGATTGACGAACAGCATCCCTGCTTGTTCACCGAAGCATTGCAGTCCCGTCGTCGGATACCGCTCGAACACCTGGGCGAGCTCGTCGACGAGCCCACGGGTTTGCGCCTCGAGCGCGCGCAGCGTGCACGAGAATGCCAGCAGAGACCCGATCGATCCGAGCCGCTGCGCCACTGCTTCGAGATCGAGGGCGGTCTGCTCGACGAGCCTGCCGGGCCGCACGATCCGCAACACGTGACCGGTCGCGACCGAGCAGCCGAGCTCGAGAGAGTCCGCCGTGATCGCGGCGAGCCCGCGGACGTACGGAACGCCATCGATGAAGCGCGCGAACGTGAACTCGCTGCGCGTGTGGGGACCGAGCGTGCCGCCGAGCTTGCCGATCAGATCGGCGAACCGCTTCGTCGCGGGGAGCCCGTCGAGCTCGGTGATGATCCGATCATGTGCAGCGGTGACCACACAACGCAGATCAGTCGGTTCGAGGTGGCTCGACGTGAAGGCTTCGAACTTCACGCCGGGCTCGAGCACGATGACGATGCCGGCATCCGCGAGAGCCTCGCCATGTGCCCACACGCGTCGCGGACCACCCTCCGAGCGACGCATCGAGGCCGCGCCGCCGATCGTACGCAGCTGGGGTGCCGATGCCGCCGACGCGAAGCAGAACGCTTCGTCCATGTGTGCCGAACCCTCGAACACGGTGACGATCACGTGGCGCGCGGGATCGAGGGTCTCGCAGGTCAACCCGAGCGCCGCCGCGGCACGCTCGACCGCCGCGCGGGTCCGCGGCTGCGCGGCCTTGCGCAGCTCGGTCGCGACCCCGATGCCGGCGCGCACGCGATCGCCGTAGAGCCCGAGGGCAACCGCGGTAGCGCCGGGCTCACCGACGACCGCACTCGTCGAGCCGCCGACCACTGGCACCGTGCCTAAAATGTTGCTCAGCTCGCGCGCGAGCGTAGGTTGGTCGATCGCGCTATCGGCAAACACGATCACGAGCTTCAGATCGGCCGCGACAAGTTTTTCGCCGAGCTCTTTCGCGACGAGCACCGCGTCCACTCCCCGAGCCGCGACGTTGCGCGCGATCACGCGGCAATAGTAGCGGGTAGTCGGACGAAAAGTTGCCCGGATCCGTCGCATGCCGCTTCGATAAGGGGATGGAGAAGACGTGCAACGCGTGTGGGCAGGCGTTCCGGCCGGCGTTCGTGTTTCAGATCGCGGTCACGGCGGACGGCGCGCGAAATCACTACTGCTCGCTCGAGTGCCGCAAGGCCGGGCTAGGAGAGGAGGGCTTCCGGGCGAAGCGCGCTCGCAGGATCGCGGTGCTCAACCAGAAGGGCGGCACCGGCAAGACCACGACCGCTGTCAACCTCTCCGCAGGCCTCGCCGAGCGCGATCACAACGTCCTCCTGATCGATACGGATGCACAGGGCAACGTCGGCGTGTCGCTCGGCGTTGCCGGTGAGCGCTCGCTCTATCACGTGCTGGTCGATGGTGTGGAGCCCACCGAAGCCGCGGTCCCGGTGCGCGGCAAGCTCGACGTGATCACGAGCGATGCGACGCTCGCGGCCGCAGAGATCTGGCTCGCTCGCCAGAATGTCGAGACGCGCTCGCGGGTCCTGACCAAGCGCCTCAACATGATGGCGATCTCGCGCCGCTACGACTACGTCATCATCGATTGCGGTCCGTCGCTCAACCTCCTCAACCAGAACGCGCTGTCGTACGCCGACGAGGTCATCATCCCGGTCACGTGCGATTACCTCGCGCTCGTCGGCGTGAAGCAGGTGTTGAAGACCATCAAGGATGTCGAGCGCCACCTCGGCCATACCGTCCGGATCTCGGCCGTGCTGCCGACGTTTTACGACGGCCGTACGCGCCTCGCGCGCGAAGTGCTCGAGACGCTGCAGGGTCACTTCAAGACCAAGTGCCTCGAGCCGATCCGGCTCAACACGCGCCTCGCGGAAGCACCGAGCCACAAGAAGACGATCTTCGAATACGCGCCGAGCTCCCACGGCGCGGCTGATTACAACCGCGTCTGCGATTGGGTGCTAGCGAGCACGTCGCAGGTCGTTGCCCCGATGCGCTCCGAGCCGAACTCTCACCCGATCATCCTTACGAATCACGAGGCCGTATGAAAGAAGAGAAACTGATGGCACACGATCCGCTTAGCGACGCCGACTCCATCCTCAGCGAGGAGTACTACGGCAAGCGTGCGGGCGCCGCGCCACTGGACGCTGCGAAGCGCGCCAAAGCGCTGCAGCGGCCGACGCACTACAAGGTCATCTGCATCTCGATGTACACGCGCGACCTCGAGGAGCTCGACGCCAAGGTCACCGAGCTCAAGAAGCGCGGCTGGACCAAGGCCAACAAGTCCCAGCTGATCCGGCTCGCGCTCAGCAGCTCGACGTGACGAAACTACCGACGCCCCAGCAGTAGCCACGAGGGAGTGGCTAGAAGCCCTTGGCGACGGTCACCGAGAACTGGTGCATCGTGTCGCTGCGGGTGATGTCGGTGGCCGTGGTGGCGTGACCGCGCATCGACGCGGCATCGGGCGGACCGAAGTCGTAGCTGCCGTGGTCGAGGTCGTACGCGAACACCAGGTTCATCATCGGCTTCCACGCGTAGACCAGGCCCGCGCTGAAGTTGATGACGGTGACGCTGGCAGCGCCCGGCTTGCCATCGGTGAGCCCGGCGGTCTGCTCGACGCTGCCGCCGAACGCGACCGCGTCGAGCCCGACGATCAGGCCGAGCTTGGTGGTCAGCTTCGGCATCGCGATCGCGAAGCCGATCGTCGGTGCCTTGAGGTTCTCTTGCGGCACCTTCGCTGGATTCTTCGACGTCGCGGTCATGTAGTCCGAGAAATCTGCGACCTGGTACGCGCGATAGCGATAGCCGAGACGCGCGAGCAGCGTGAGACCACTCGGCCGCGAGGTTGGGTACCCGATCGTGCCGCGCAACGTGTAGTCCGCGATCGTGAGCGGCGTGATGACGCCCTTGTAGCTGACGCCACCGCTGATCGTCTTGGAGTAGGCGAGGCCACCGTCGACGCCAGCGATGTACTTGCCGAGGTTGGTGAAGTAGCTGCCTCCGATCGTGAGCGTCTCGATGCTCGTGCCGATCGAATAGATGTCGGGTACCTGATCGGTCGTCGTCGCGGCGGCGACACCCGCGGTCGCCATCGACTGCGTGAGATAGCCGACCCCGAGGCCGACGTTGATCCCGATCGATCGGCTCTTGCTACCGCCGCCGCTGCCTCCGTCGACCTCGAGGTTGTCGCTGAGGATCCAGCCCTCGTCGCCCTCTTCGGTCTCGACCTTGGTCCAGTCTCCCTTGGTCTCGCCCGGATAGAGGACGTCGCCCGGCTTCGCGGTGAACTCCACATCGCTGGTCTTGTCGCGCTCGCCAAAGACCTTGCTCTTCGCGGCGACGTGCGCCTTGGGCCGCTTGTCTTCGTCGTCGCCGGTCACCGGGTTCTCTTCGTCGTCGTGCTTCGGCGAGGTCTTGCCAGGCTTGCCGGGCTTGCCGGGCTTCGCGTCTTCTTCGTCGTCGTCCTCGGCCGAGCCGCCCTTCGCGGCGACCTTGGTCGCGGGCTTGGCGGCGGGCTTGGCGGCGGGCTTCGCATCTTCCTTGTCGTCGTCGTCGCCGCCCTTCGCGGGCTTCGCGGCGTGCTTCGCCGGCTTCACGGCGGGCTTCGCGGGCTTGGCGACGGGCTTGGTATCTTCCTCGTCGTCGTCATCGGCCGAACCGCCCTTCGCGGGTTTCACGGCGAGCTTGACGGGCTTGGTCGGCTTCTTGGCGGGCTTGGCATCTTCGTCGTCGTCATCGGCCGAACCCTTGGCGGGCTTCTTCGTCGGCTTCTTTGCTGGCTTGTCGTCCTCGTCGGGCGACGCGTTGCCATTGCTCGTGCCTTCATCACCGGGCGTGGTGTCGACCGCATCGGCGCCGATGCGATCTTCGGGACCTTCGGAACTACCGAAGCCTCGCTTGACGCTGCGCCCGTCGACGAACGGCCGGCGACGCGTGTTACGTGCGACCTCGTCGGGGTCGGCCATCTCGACCTTGCTACGGGGCACCCAACCAGTACGGCCTTGCACGCGCACCTTCAACCAGCGGCCCTCCGAGCCGAGGAGCGTCATCGATTGACCCTCCTTTACCTTCACCACCAGCTTTCCCTGTTCACCAGGATGGTTGAGCACACGCGCTTCTTGGTTCGCCTTGACCTTCTCGGCGAGCGCCGATCCGGTCGTGGCCAACGCGATCATCACGACAATGCCGAGCACCCGCATTCGCCCTATTATTGCGCGGTCTGGGCGCGGATTCCAATGGCGTGAAATCACGTAGTTTTGCCAAGATCTTGTGGGGGTTGGGGGTTCACCAGGGAAATCGAGCGGTCCCGGAGCGTACAAGGAACGCGATAAGCTGAGGATTCACGCATGACTCAACGAGGCACGCCCCAACACAAAGCATCGACCGCCGGCCACTTCGAGCTGGCGATCGATAACGGCTCGGGTGCGACGAAACCGACCACGGCGTACTTGAAGAGTGTGGACGGCGGCTACGTTCGTGCCGGCCTCATGGACGAGCCGATCGGTCCCGAGAACTATCGGATCAAGCACACGTCCGTGGTGTCGATCGAGCCGTTCTCGCTCGAGCTCGGTCTGTCGGGCGCCGATGACGTCCTCCGGTGGATCCAGCAGTCGTGGCGCAAAGAGTGGTCGCGCCGCAACGGCGAGATCCGCCATGGCAACTTCGATTTCAAGCAGACCTTCACGCACGAGTTCTACGACGCGTTGATCACCGAGACGACGTTCCCGACGCTCGACGGTGCCTCGAAAGAATCGGCGTACCTCAAGCTCAAGTTCCAGGCCGAGCGCGTCGTGTCGAAGAAGACGGATGGAGCAACACTCCAGTCGAACACGGGCGCGAAGCAGAAGATGTGGATGCCTTCGGGCTTCCGGCTGACGCTCGATGGCATCGCTGGCATGGAGTACACGAACAAGCTCGATTCGTTCACGATCAAGCAGGGCGTCAAGATGCTGTACGTCGGGGCCGAGCGGTTACCTCAGATCGAGCCGACCAAGATCGAGTTCCCGGCACTCAGCGGCACGATCGCGCTCGGCTACGCCGATGCGTTGCTCGCCTGGTACGACAAGGCCGTGGTCAAGGGCGCTGCCGATCCGTCACAGCAGCGCTCGGGTTCGATCGAGTTCCTCGCGCCGGATCGCAGCGATGTCTTGTTCCGCATCAACCTCTACGAGGTCGGTATCCACCACGCGCAGATTCCGCAGAGTACGGCGAACAGCGATCAGATCAAGCGTGTGAAGTTCGAGCTCTACGTCGGCCGCATGGATATCGATGGCAAGGGCATGGGGATGGAGTAGCTCGCTGGCTCGCTGACGAGCGGCGCGGAAGCAAGCGCGCGCCAACCGGGCGAGCGACGCACGGCCTGGCGGTGGGGCGGGCGGCCGGCGCTGGCTGCTGCTGCTTCGCTTCGCGACGGGGGCGGGCTACGCCGGTGCGATCGACCCGGCCAGCAGGGACACCTGTGCCGCACCGCGAGCGGCTGGTGCCATGAAGCAGGGCCTGTGGAATTTACGGCTCGCCGCACCCCCGTCGTCTCCGCTCGCGCGCAGCGCCAGCGAGGCCGCGCGCCACCACCGCCGACGGCCGTGCGTCGCTCGCTCCGGTTGTCATGCGCTTGCATTCCCGCGCCACAGGTCAGCTCCGCCCAATTGTTGTTTAGTTGGTTGCACACTGCGCACGTGCCGCCCGCTCCGCTGGCGTGCGGCGCTCCGCTGGCGTGCGGCGCTCCGCTGACGAGCGGCACGGCCTGGCGGCGCTCCGCTGACGAGCGGCGCTCCGCTGACGAGCGGCGCTCCGCTGACGAGCGGCACGGCCTGGCGGCGCTCCGCGACGGGGCGGGCTACGCCGGTGCGATCGACCCGGCCAGCAGGGACACTGCGCCGGCCGGCCTCGCTCGCCGAGCGGCGCTCCGCCAACGTGCGGCGCGAGACTCGCGAAGACTCGCGAAGCTTCAGGTATGAAAAAGCCCGCTTTGCAGCGGGCTCTTTTTACTTCTTCTTCTTGGTGGGCTTGGCTGCGGGCTTCTTGGCCGGCGCCGGCTTTTTGGCCGGCTTGGCTGCGGGCTTCTTGGCCGGCGCAGCTTTCTTCGCGGGCTTCGCGGGAGCCGGCTTCTTTGCGGGTGGCTTCGCGGGCGCCGCCTTCTTGGCCGGCGCGGCTTTCGCGACCGGCTTGGCAGGAGGAGCCTTGGCGACTGGCTTGGCAGCAGCAGCAGCAGCCTTTGCGACCGGCTTGGCAGGCGGCTTCACGGCAGCGCCCTTGGCGACGGGGGCAGCAACCACGGGAGCTGCGGCCTTCGCGGGCACGGCCACGGGCTTTGCGACCGCCTTGGCGCTCTTGGCCGTCGCCTTGATCGTCTTGGCTTGGACCTTGAGCTTCGCGTTGTGCTGCTCGGCAGCCTTGCCGGAGTCGTCCATCCGCATTTGAGCCGCGTTGCGAGCGCGCTCGATGGCGGCTTCGACCTCGGCCTTGGTGCGGGCGGGCACGGGGATGGCCGGGGTCTCGACCTTCTTGGCGCGCTTCTTCTTCTTGGCTTCGCGCGGAGCGGGAATCTCGGCGATATCGGGCATCCGCGCGGCGAGGTCGCCACGGTTGTGCACGAGGATGCGAGAGCCGCCATCGCGGAAGATGACTTCGACTTTGTTATCGGGCAGTTGCTCGATCACGAAGCCGATGTCGAACGACGGGTGATGAACGACGTCGCCGTCTTCATACGTGTCGCGAATCGAAAACGGACGCGCGTTACCGAGGTCATTGTCGGTGGCACGCGCGAGCGCGTCTTCCCAGGTCACCCGCTTGGCGGACGCCTTCTTGCCACTGCCATCGGCATCACCCTCGGCACCGTCGCCACGGGGCTTGCGGAAGGCGTGAACCTCCCCACAAACCACGCATTGCACGCGACGGACCTCGTCCTCGTACATGGAGATGATCGTATGAGTCGTGTCCGCCTTGCAGCGTGGGGACGGGCAATACGCCTCGATCTCTCCCCCGATCTCATCAGCCTCTTCTTCGAAGATGGAGTCCATCCCTGCCTCTTTTTGGACGATCACGTGCCGCAACGATCTGTAATGGCAGGGCCATCCGATTGCTCCGGATGGATGCCCTATTAGTATGCCGTCTAACATAAACGGCGCACACGGACAACCATTGGTAGTCACAAGTGTTCTCGGAAGTGGCAGGATCCCCCTCCGGTCCACTGCAGATCGGTCCTCCCATGCGCCGTCTCTTGCTCGTGAACGCCTTGATCTTCGCGGTGTTGGCCGCGGTCGTGGTGTTCGCATACTTCGGTTGGAGCAACAGCTCCGCCGTCGCGCTCAAGGACGAGAAGATCAACCTCCTCAACGAGCTCGCGGAGGAGAAGATCCTCAATATCGAGTCGAACGTCGTCGGGGCCGACGTCCGCATCCTCAAGGAGGTCCGGCTCGACCAGCTCGACCGGCTCGACGAACGGGTCAAATCGACCGGCGCGGCGGTCGCGAGCGTGTTCGTGCTCGATGACCAGTTGAAGCCCGTCCTCAACGGCTCGCTCGCGGGCAGTCGCGATCCCAAGGACGCGGTCGCGATGCGCGACTGGTACCTCGCGCACGTGATCGGGACGCTCGGCCTGCCCAAGCTCGCGCTCGACGTCCGCGGTCATCACTACGGGCGCGGCCCGTACGACGAGCCGTTCTTGATCTCGTACGAGCGCAAGGAGCTCGCCGGGCCCAGCGGCATGAAGAGCTACTACGTGGTGATCGAGGACGACCTCAACCACCTGCTGCTGTTCATGTTCCCGCAGTTCTTCTCGGAGCGCTCCAAGCACCTCTACCAGGTCGTCGACGAGCGCAAGACGGTGCGGTTCGGGTGGATGTTCGCGTACGACGCGGGCGCGCTCGCGGTCGAGATTCCGTTCATCGACACGCTCGATGGCTGGCAGCTGCGGATCACCGAGCGCGATCCGGGGGCCGAGGTCGAAGTGCGCCGCAAGCGCATCGTCGATGGCCTGTTGCTCGGCGGCGCGGTCGCGATCATCGTGTTCGGGCTCGGCCTGCTCGCCGTCGCGATTCGCCGCGAGCGGCGCGCGAACGAGCTCAAGAGCGACTTCATCTCGAATGTCTCGCACGAGCTCAAGACTCCGCTGTCGATCATCTCGATGTTCGGCGAGATGCTCGCGACCAAGCGGACCAAGTCGCCGGAGCAGGCGACCGAATACGCCGAGATCATCTGGCGCGAGAGCGTGCGGCTCGGGCGACTGATCGACAACGTGCTCGACTTCGCGAAGATCGAGCGCGGGATGGGCGTGTACGAGTTCGCCGAGTCCGATCTCATCGATGTCGTCTCGCGCGCGATCGATCTCGCGAATCGCCGGCTGCAAGCGGCCGACATGACGCTCGAGTCGCAGCTCGAAGAAGATCTGCCGCTCGTCCAGCTCGATGCGAATGCGTTCACGCTCGCCGTGCTCAACCTCGTCGACAACGCGATCAAGTACGCCGGCGACGGCAAGAAGATCGAGCTGACGCTCCGGCGGGTGGCGGACCGCGTGGTGCTGTCGGTGCGCGACTTCGGGCCCGGCATACCGATCGAAGAACAGGATCGGATCTTCGAGCGGTTCTATCGCGCGAAAGATATGCGGCTCAAGCCGATTCGTGGCTCGGGCATCGGCCTCGCGCTCGTCCAGCACATCGCGCGGGCCCACGGCGGCGATATCACGGTCGAGAGCGAGCCAGGGAAGGGCGCCACGTTCCAGCTGTGGCTGCCGATCTGATAGAACTATGGAGGTGAGTGAAGAGCCGGCGAAGAAGCGCATCCTCGTGATCGAGGATGAGCCAGATATCGTGCGCGGCATTCGCGATGCGCTCACGTTCGAAGGCTTCGAGGTCGATGCGCGCGGCACTGGCGCCGAGGGCCTCACCGCAGCGATGGATTGGGCACCCGACTGCGTGTTGCTCGATCTGATGCTGCCCGACGACAATGGCTATCGGGTCTGCGAGACGCTGCGCCAGCGCGACGAGACCGTGCCGATCATCATCCTCACCGCGAAGGCGCAGGAGAGCGACAAGATCCGCGGCCTCGATGCCGGCGCCGATGACTACGTCACCAAGCCATTCAGCGTCGCGGAATTGATCGCGCGGATCAACGCGATCTTCCGGCGCCAGGCGCGGATGAGCTCGCACCCCGACGAGACGTTCAACATCGGCAGCTGGCAGATCAATGCGCGCAAGCACGTGATGGCGAAGGGCCGCGCGAGCAAGCGGCTCACGTTCTACGAGCTCGAGGTCTTGAAGCTGTTGCGCGAGCGCGCCGACGAGACGGTGTCGCGTGACGAGCTGCTCGAGAAGGTGTGGGGCATGCAGGCCTCTCCGACCTCGCGCACCGTCGATAACTTCATCGTCAAGCTGCGGCGCAAGCTCGAGGAAGACCAGAAGAACCCGCGCCACATCCTCACGGTCTACGGGCTCGGCTACAAGCTCGTGCCCTGATGCCAAGAGATGCCTGATCGCATCGGCTCCTACGAGGTGGTCGGTCGGCTCGCCGTCGGAGGTGATAGTGGCGAGGTCTGGCTGGCCAAGAGCGTCGCTGGCCAACCCGTCGCGATCGAGAAGATGCCAGCGATGGCGCGCGGCTCGCTCGCGCGCCATCCGAACCTCGTCGAGGTCCGCGAGGTCGTCCGCCACGAGGCCGAGCGCTACCGGATCATGGAGTACCTCGAGGGCGAGAACCTCGCGAGCTTCATCCGACGCTTGATCAAGAAACGCGAGCGCCTCTCGGTCGGGCTGGCCGCGCACATGATCGCGGAGGTCTGTGATGGCCTCCACGCGGCGCACGTCGCGGGCGAGCTCCATCGCGCGGTGTCGCCGGAGACCGTGTTCATCACGTACGGCGGCGATATCAAGGTGCTCGAGCTCGGCACCGCGATCGAGGATCCGAGCTCGCTGTATCTGTCGCCGGAGCAAGTCGCGGGGCAGCCGCTCGGTCGGCAATCGGATGTCTACGCGATCGCGCTCGTGCTCTACGAGCTGACCACGCTGCGCCGCGTGTTCGGTGATCCGAGTCAACGCGCCATCGAGATCCCTCCGCCGAGCACCCAGACCGAGAGCTATCCGCCGCAGCTCGATGCGATCTGCATGCAGGCGCTCGCGCGCGATCCTGCGCAGCGGTTTCGCAGCGCGCTCGAGATGCGCGACGCGTTGCTGACGACGGCGCGCACCCTGGACTCTTCCGGCGATCCGACGCAATCGCTCGCCTCGAAGTTGATGCGGTTGTTCGGCGATCGGATCGCGACGAAGCGTGCGCTGCTCGATCGCGTGAAGGTCGGCATCCCGATCGGAGATGTCGTGACGGCCGAGGCCGACGAGGAGATCGAGGTCCCCGTGATCTCGCGCGATCTCGTCGACGAGCCGCGGAGCGTTGGCAAGCCGTGGCCGCTGCCGGCGCCGCCGGTCACGCCGCCCCAAGGCTTGCCGCCCGTGCCGCCCCAAGGCTCGCCGCCCTTGCTGGCCCAGCGCTCACCGGCGCCGCGCGGCAAGCCTCCCAGCCTCGTGCCAGCGACGGTGCAGCCGCGTGCGAAGCCGCCGAGCTTGGCGCCGCCAGGTCCCTTCGAGACGGGCGACACCGGCGAGGTCGTGGCGATCGGCGCTCCGCTGATCACCGCGGCGTCGGTCACGAAGCGCGGGTTTCGATGGGGCGTGCTGCTGCTGTTCTTGGTGGCGATCGCGGGCGGCGGTGCCGTTGGGGCGTGGCTGCGGTGGTACGGCCTGCCGTTCTAGAGGCGTCAGACGCGGGTCTCGCTCGGCACTAGCGCGACACCGCGCGCGTACGTTCAACCACCGATCTGGATCCCGATCATCGTCCGGAACTGCTCGTAGTAGAGCGGGATCAGGCCGATGTGGGGCACGGGCACGATCACTCCGAGTGGATCGAACACGATGCGGACGTGATTGCCGAGGTCGTAGTCGATGCCCAGTGGCGAGAAGCCGATCACGGGGCCGATGTCATATTTCGGTGCGCCGTAGACATCGAACAGGAGCATCGAGGCGCCGAGGTTCAACGTGGTGCGCAGGTTCACGCGATCGAGCTTCATCGGATAACGATGGATCACCGTCGCATACAGATCCGCGACGCCGGCCTTCAACGTCCACGGCGCCGACGTGATCCACGGATTCCATTCGCCATCGATGCCGATGCTCCAGCGCTCGTTGAGGCGATAGCGCAAGCCGACCGAACCGGCGACGCCGCCGTGGACGAACGCGCCACCGATCGCCATGTTCACGCCGAACGGACTACCGAGCTCCTTGTCTTGGCGGACCTGCGCGACCTCCGCGACGGTCGGCGTCTTCTCGTCGCGACCGGGCTCGTGACCGTGCTCGACCGCGGCGGCATCCGCAGGCTTGTCGGCCGGTGCCGGGAGGGCGGGTGCCGTGGGCGCGGTCGAGGCTTCAGGTGCACCCGCGGCTGGGGCGGGCTGCGCACTCGCGATGCCACCCGCGAGCGCGAGCGATCCGATCAGCGTGCGCTTGCGGCGCAGGACCGCGAGCAGCGCGAGCCCCGCGATCAGCAACCAACCGCTGCTCGCGCCGCTGGCGTTGCAAGCCGAGTTGTCGACCACGCTCGGCTCGGGTGCATCGCAGTACTTGTTCGCGAGCGTGCAACCGGGTTGGTACGTCAGCCATTGCGCCGACAGCGCATCGACCGCCGCGAGCTTTGCCTCGGTCGTCATCGTGGGGTCCAACGTGATCTCCATCAGCGCCGTGGCTGCATCGGTAGCGTTCTTGAAGTTGCGAACGACGAGCGGGTCGGTGCTCGAGCATTGGTCGAGTGCGCTCAGGTGCGGTGGACCATCGACCGCCTCGTCAGCGCCGCCGTTCGACACGTAGTCGATCCAGTTGCTGACCGAGACCACCTGGATGCCATCGCTGGTCCGGAAGGTGTGCGTGAAGCTGTCCTCGAGGGCGTGCACCGCCTGGCCGAGTCGCACGTACGTGAGCGGCAACATCGGATGGATGCGGCCGGCGAACGAGACGTAGACGGCGAGCTCGAGGCGGTTACTCGAATCGACCGTGCCGTCCGCCGAGAGCCCCTCGAGTGCCTCCGAGATCCGCTGGTGGATGAAGGCCTTGCAGCGATCGAGCGCCTGCGCATCCCCGGGTGTCCCGTCATCGCTCGCTGCGCGGATACAGTGCTCCTCCTGGGTCGCCGGGTTGCCGTGGACCTGAATCAGCTGCAGCGAATCGAGCGGGTTGTTCCCCTTGAGGTCGTTGTCGCGGACGCCGAGCAGCAACGACATCGCGGCGAGGTCGTGCACGAAGTCGGCAGGTGGCACGAATTGCACGTCGTCGATCAGCGCCGACTCGTCGGCGGTCGGCGGAATCAGCGGCGCGGTCGCGAGCTTCGCGCGGGTCGCGCGAAAGGCCGCCGTCGTGATCCGTTCGTGACAACCGGCGTAGTCCAGCTGGCTCCCGATCGTCCAGGCGTGCGCCGAGGTGGGAAGTGCAACGAGTGCCGTCGCGAGGGCGGCGAGTCTGAGCATGACGGCTGCGAGATGCACGCATACGGCCAACTCGAATCCTCATGATTCGCGCACGCTGTGACGCGATCGCTCGGCGCGAACATCAGGCCAGCTCGGCTCGCACGACCCCGTCTCCTGCTTGCAGATCGGACGGTCACGAAGGGCGAGCTTGCGAGCCCGTCGTTGCCATCCACGCGAGCGTCTCGCGAGCCCATCCTGGCCCGGTGTGCGTCGCTAATCCGCGTCGAGGTGGCCGGTGAGCTTGAGCTTGTTCTTCGCGGCCTTTGCGAGCTTGGAGCGCGGGCGCTCGTCGATGATGCCTTGGAGCAGGTCGGCGCCGAGCTCTTCGTTCGAACCATCGCGAGATTCGATCAAGCGAAAGCCGAGGCCGTACAGCGCCTCGTCGGTGACATCGCTCGCCTTCGCGAGGTTCTTCGCGACGGGATAGCCCTTCGCGGCGAGGACCGCGAACTGGGCGAAGATCGGATCGTCGGAGTGAGTCGAACGCACGATGCCTTCGCCCGCGGCCTCGAGAGAGAGCATCGCGAGGAAGAAGCGCTGGTCGTCATCGATCGCGGCATCGAGGTCCGCGCGCGAGCGGAGCAGCGGCTTGAGCGAGCCGAAGGCTTCGACGGTCTTGCCGGCCTTGCGCAGGCGCTTCGCGCGCTCGAACAGCATCTCGACATGCTTGGCGGGCGCGACATCGGCGATCAACTCGCCGAGGACGCGCTCGAGCAGGATCGCATCGGCTCCGGACTTGCCCTTCGTGCTCTGCTCGCTGAGCTCGCGCAGCCGCTCGACGAGCTGTTCGATCGCGGCGTTCGAGACGTTGCCGCGATGGCTGCGGATCACGCCCGCGTAGCGGCGCGCGATCTGCTCGTCCTTGGCATCGAGCAGCACCTTGACGAGCGGCATCACCGCTTCGGGCGCCTTCGCGAGCCCACGAGCCGCGGCATCGCGCGCGCTCGTATCTTCGCTCCCGAGCGCTTCGATCAGCGCCTTGACGGCCGCGGCGCCGCCACCGGCGGGCATCCGCTCCATCGCGAGCTTTTGCGCGGCGGGGTTCTTGGACTTCGCGAGCTGGGCGAACTGCTTCGCGAGTGACTCGGGGATGCGCGCGCCGCGCAGTGTGTCGACCGCGGATTGGGCGACCGCGAAGTCGTCGCCATTCGCGTACGTGATCAGCGTCTCGATCACCTTCTCGGTACCCTTGGCCTCGCTCGTCGCGACGATCCGGCGGAGGCCGGCGATCGCGGCGAGGCGGATCGGGCGGAGCTCGTCGGCATCGGCATACTTGAGCAACAGCGACTGGGTCGAGGGTCGTGCGAGGTAGCCGATCAGGCGGAGCAACGCGCCGAGCTGGGCGATCGCCTTGGCGACCTCGGGGTCGCGCATCGGATCGGCGGTGGCCGTCGCGACGGTGTGACCGACGGCCTTGGGCTTCTTCTTGGCGGCACCTTTCGCCGCCTCTTTGGCGGCATCTTTGGCCGCCTTCTCGGCGGCGCTCCACGCCTGTTGGAGCTCCTTCTTGGCGTCCCCCGCGCGACCGATCGCACTCTTCTCGACTTGGTTCGCGAGCTTACTTTCTCCCGACTTGCCCGTCGGACCCGTATCGAGCTCGGCACGCACGAGCTGGAGTGCTTGCTCGCCGAACTCGTGATCCGAGAGTTGATCGAGCACCGCGTCGATCGCGGGCTGGGTGCCGCGGCGCAGGAGCAGCTGTGCGATCACGCGGCGTGGCCCGACGTTGCCGCTGCGGACCTCCTTGCGCAGCGTGGCTTCGGCTTCGCTACCTTGTTGCGCGAGCAGCTGCGCGGCGCGCTCCGCGAGTGTCTCGTCATCACCGCGCAGCAGCGGCACGAGGTTCGCCGAGATCCCGGTCGCACCGAGATCCGCGAGCCCTTCGAGAGCGATCCGCCGCACGACGACATCCGGATCGCCGAGGCGCTGCGTCAGCGCCGCCAGCACCGACGCATCGCCCTTACCAACCGCCGCGAGCACCGTCGTCGCCGCCACTCGGAGCTCGACCTTGTCCGAAGCGAGCAGGTCGATGATCGCGCCACCTAGGTTCTTGCCCATCGGCGCAACACGACCACGGAGGCTCAGGCGTTGTAAAGCCCGACGAGCCAGCAGGCCAGACCGAGCGCGATCACGGCGCTGGCACCGAGCGCCGGGCGACGGATCACGTGACCCTTGGTGTCGAGCCCGCGCCAGACCAACCACCCGACCCCACCGAGCCCCGCGAGGATCCCGAAACTAGCCAGGATCGCGGCCCACAGGTCGGGGCGGGAGTCGGCGCGCATCCGGCTCTCGAGCCACGGTTCGCGCGCCTCGATGGTCGGCTTCTTCGATCCGAAAACCGTCCCGGTGCCGGCCTCGGGATCGCGGGCGAGCGCCCTCGCGATCGCGGCATCGGCCTCCGCCAGCTCGTCCGCGTGCGGTTGCCACAACGATCGCGTCGCGCGGGCGGCGCTGCGGATCGCACGCCACGCCGCGAGCGCATCCGGCGATCCGGTGAGGGCGTGGAGCTTGCGATACGCGGCCTCGACATGTGGCGCGAGCGGCACGTACCACCGCGCGGCTGCTTCGTACGAGTGGATCGCTTCGGTCGGGTTACCGCGCTCGGCCCACGCCTCGCCCTCGGCGAGCGCACCGCGACCCGCGATCACCGCACGCAAGGCGATCACCCCGATCACCGCCATCGCCATCGCCGCGATCACCAGGCCGCGCTTCACGCGAAATCTCGGCGCTGGAACAACAAGCACGCGAACGCGAGCAGGCCGACGATCCAGCCGAGCGCATGGAGCGACGCTAGCCCGACGTAGCCCCACGTGACGAAGTCCGCGTGGACGCTGATCTGCGCGCCTTCGATGATTCGACCCGAGGGCGAGAACAAGTGGACGTCGGGCACGATCTCGAGTGCGATCCGCGCGGTCGCGCGGATCCATGGCGTGCCACGATCGATCGCGGCCTGGATATCCGGCGTGACCCGACCGAGCGCCCACATCGCGAGCGCGAAGATGCCGCTGAGGAATGGCGTCGAGAACGACGAGAAGAAGATCGCGATCGCGGCGACCGTGAGGACCTCGCACCAGGCGAGCACGATCGCCTTGACGACCGCGCCGGAGACACCGACGCCCTGCCACGTCAGCATGCCGCACATCGCGAGTCCGAACAGCGCGACGAGGATCGTGAGCACGACCACCATGCCGAGATATTTGCCGACGACGAACTCCCAGCGCTCGATCGGCTTACTGACGATCGCGTGGATCGTGCGGCGCTGGACCTCGGTGTAGAGCAAGAACACGCCGAGAAAGATCGCGGTGAGCGAGCCGAACAGCGAGATGCCGGCGAGGCCGATATCGCGCGCGACGCGCTGCTCCTCGTGGATCGACATCTGGCCGAGCACGATCGCCGCGAGGTTCGCGCCGACGACGAGCACGATGATGCCGTAGAGCACGCGGATGCGTGCGGCCTCGCGGAACGTGTTGAGCGCGATCGCCCAGATCCTGCCGAGCACTAGACCCGCCCGTCCGTCGCGCCGGCCGAGGCATCGGCGCCGGCGATCTGGCGCATGAACAGATCTTCGAGGGTCTCGTGGCGCGGTTCGATCGAGACGATCTTGGCGCCCGCAGCGTGCGCGATCTCGAGCCACGCCTCGAGATCGGCATCCGCCGACAGCGTCACCGCGAGCTCGCCCGCCGTGCGGCGTACGTGACTGCCGCTGTTGCTGAGCGCCGCGATGTCGGCGTCGTCGGAGATCCGGACCTTGACGTCGATCCCGAGCACGGTGCGCTTCACGAGCTCGGCCGGCGTGCCGAGCGATTGCAGCGAGCCGCGCGCGACGATCGCGACACGATCGGCGATCGCCTCGATGTCGGTGAGGATGTGCGACGAGAAGAACACGGTCTTGCCCTGATCGCGGAGCTCGAGGATGAGGTCGCGGACCTCCTTGCGACCGATCGGATCGAGCCCGCTCGTGGGTTCGTCGAGGACGACGAGCTCCGGATCGTTCATCAGGGCCTGCGCGAGGCCGGCGCGCTGGAGCATGCCCTTGCTGAACTTCTTGAGGCTCTGTGACCGCGCCCGGTCGAGCCCGACCCGGTCGATCAGCGCATCCGCCCGCCGCTTCCGCTCGACGCGATCGATCCCGAACAGCCGGCCTGCGAGATCGAGCAGCTCGCCGATCGTGAGGTAGTCGTAGAAGTACGGCGACTCCGGAAGAAACCCGACGTGGCTCCGCGCGGTCCGGCTCGGAATCTGATGACCGAGGATCGTGGCGGTGCCGCCGCTCGGCCGGATCAGGCCCATCAGCGTGCGGATTGTCGTGGTCTTGCCGGCGCCGTTCGGACCGACGAAGCCGAAGATGTGACCGCGCTCGACCGTGAACGAGATCCCGCGCAGCGCTTCGACCTTCTTGCGGCGAAACGGCGTGCGGTAGGTCTTCCGCAGTTCGCGTACGTCGATGACGATGTCGGCCACGTCCGGCGCGACCTTACCTCTACTTCATGGAGTAGATGAAGGTGACGACGCTGCAGACCGCGATTCCGCGACCATTCAGGGTGTACGGCTTGTACCGCCAGGTCGAGAGCCCGCGCACGAGCTCGGCATCGTAGCCGGGGTAGCCCGAGGGCTTGAGCTGTCGGGTCGAGGCGACGCTGCCATGCGTGTCGAGGCAGACCTGGAACGAGGCGACGACGCGCGAGGTGCCCGCGCGATGCATGTCGGTCTTGACCATGTCGGGAGGCTGGAGCTGGGTCTCGCCGGAGACCCGCAAGCCACTGAGCAATTGCGGTGGGATGATCTGCTGCTGGGGCGCCGGCTCGGGATGCTCGTGCGCGGGGGGGCCGCAGTCGGCGGTGCATGGTGACTCACTCGAACCCGAGCCCGAGCCAGCGCCCGAGCCGGCGCCGCTACCTTCTCCACTGCCATCACCGATCCCGGTGGTGGTGGTCGTTGCGGTCGCGACCTCCGCCACCGGCGGGTGCTCCGATGGCTGGACCACGACCTTCGGTTTGTCTTTCTTCTTGCGCTCGAAGCGGGTCGTTCGGGGTTGCGCCGGGCTGCCGGCGGACTCGGCGGGCGGTGCCATCGCGACGTGAAGCTCGGATCGGGTCTTGATCACGTCCAGCTGGTCGAGGTGCCATGCCCCGACGACGAACAGCCCGGCGACGATCATGATGTGAATTCCGATAGATGAAACGATGAGCGTGCGGCGCATGTAGCCCACACGCGCGAGGTTTGGGTTCGCGGCCTCACACCCGATCACGCTCCAGGAGCCGTCGTCGCACGGGCTGTCGCACCCCTCCTGGAGCGGGCGGATTCAGGGTTTGGGGGTCGGCGCTTCGGCGTCCCAGCGAAACCGCCAGCGCACGCGCTCGTGATGGATCCGGACCGCCTCCGCATTCGAGAGCATCGCGACGTCCGCACGCACGATCCCGCTCGCGATCTGCGTGATCGTCGGTTGGTGTCCGAACAGCATCACGATCGAGTGCTCGGGGAGCAATTCGAGCGCGGAGATGATCGATCCCGCCTCGGACTCCGGCGACAGCGCCGCCTGAGCCTCGATCACGCATCTGGCGTTGACCATATTCGCGACCAGCTCGGCGGTCTGGACCGCACGGACCAGCGGGCTCGTCCAGATATGGGTGGGTTCACAATCGTGCCAACGCAGGCGATCGCCGAGGGCGCGCGCCTGCGCACGGCCGTGGGCCGTCAGGTGGCGTTGCGAATCACGCAGCTCCAGGCTCGCCGAGACCGCCTCGGCGTGGCGGATCAAGAAAACATCACTCGGTCCGGGCACGGGCGAAGCGTAGCTCATGTTAAGCAGCTGCCATGAAGATCTATGGCACGACCACGTCGCCGTTCGTCCGGCGCGTGATGGTGGTGGCGACCGAGCTCAAGGAGCCGATCGAGCTCGTCAACACCGCGACCGATGCCGGGACGAAGGAGCTCGAGAAGGTGTCGCCCATCCGCCTGGTCCCGGTGGCGGTGGTCGACGGCGAGACCTTGTTCGATTCGCGCTCGATCCACACGTGGCTGCTCGCCAACCGCGGCACGTGGGGGACCTGGGACTCGCGCGAGAACAACCTCGTCAATGCGATCGATGCCGCGCTGCACTCGATCCTCGACCTGTTCTATCTGCGTCGTGACGGCGTCGTGATCGAGGGCAATGCCTACGAAAAGCGTCAGCTCGACCGCGCCGACGCGATCTTCGAGTGGCTGGGCACCCAGGTCTCGAAGGGCAGCTTCACCGGCGGTTTCGGGCTGCCCGAGCTATCGCTGATCTGCGCCCTCGATTGGATGGAGTTCCGCAAGGCGTATCCGATCGAGAATGCAGCGGGAGTCGAGTCGGTGCGAACGCGCTGGCGGGACCGTCCGTCGCTGGTTTCGACGCGCCCTCACACGTAAGCTACGTCGGTGAAAGGCACCGACGTCGCCAAGGCCGCGAGCATCCTCGCGAGGGGCGGGCTCGTCGCGTTCCCGACCGAGACCGTCTACGGCCTCGGCGGTGATGCCGCGAGTGAAGCTGCGGCCGCGAAGATCTTCGCGGTCAAAGGCCGACCGCGTGCGCACCCCCTGATCGTCCACCTCGCCCCCGGCGACCACGGCCGTCCACCGCGGCTCGATGGCTGGGCGCGCGAGATCCCCGAGCTCGCAAAGCGGCTGGTCGCGGTGGCGTGGCCAGGTCCGCTCACGGTGATCTTGAAGCGCGGGCCGCGGGTCGCGCTCGCGACCACGGGTGGCGCCGATACCGTCGGGGTGCGCGTGCCTTCGCATCCGCTCGCCCAGGAGTTACTGCGCGCGTTCGGCAGCGGCGTCGCGGCGCCGAGCGCGAATCGTTTCGGCGGGGTCAGCCCCACCACCGCCGAGCATGTCGTCCACGATCTCGGCAGCGAGATCGACTACGTGCTCGACGGGGGCGCGTGCTCGGTCGGCGTCGAATCGACGATCGTGGACTTCTCGCGCGGCATGCCGGTGCTGTTGCGGCCGGGCGGAATGGCGCGCTCCGCGATCGAAGCGATCGTCGGGCCGCTCGCGCTCGCCGATGCTGGAGCACCCGCGGCCCCGGGCACGCTCGCGAGCCACTACGCGCCGCGCGCCGTGGTCATCGCGGTCGATCTACAAGATGTGCCCTCGGCGGTCGCGGCCGCGCGCGGCACGGTCGCGGTGCTCGCACCGGAGAGCGCCTTCCTCTTGTGGGTCGATCTGCCGGCGCTGGCGTATCGGCTCCCCGATGATCTCGACGGCATGGCGCGCAACCTCTACGCCGCGCTTCGAGATCTCGACGCGCAAGGCGTCGATGTCGTGATCGCCGCGTTGCCTCCTGCCATCGGGCTAGGCGAAGCTGTGGGCGATCGGCTCCGTCGCGCGGCGGGGCCCCGAGACAAATCATGACCGAGCCCAAGACTGGCGCTGGTACACCGAAGAAGCGAGGCGGTGCGACGCCCGCAAAGGTCGGCATCATCATGGGGTCGCACAGCGACTGGGCCACGATGAAGGCGGCCGCGGATCTGCTCGAAGAGCTCGGCGTTCCGTTCGAGAAGAAGATCGTGTCTGCGCATCGCACGCCGGACCTCTTGTTCACGTACGCCGAAACCGCCGTCGAGCGCGGACTTCAGGTCATCATCGCGGGCGCCGGTGGCGCGGCGCACTTGCCGGGCATGTGCGCGGCAAAGACCCGGTTGCCCGTGCTCGGCGTGCCGGTCCAATCGCGGGTGTTGAACGGCATCGATTCGCTGCTCTCGATCGTCCAGATGCCGAAAGGCATCCCGGTCGGCACGCTCGCGATCGGAGAAGCGGGCGCGGCGAACGCGGCCTTGATGGCGGTCTCGATCCTCGCGCTCAACGATCCGGGGCTCGCACGCAAGTACGACGCGTATCGCGAGTGGCAGACCACCCGCGTCCTCGGAGATCAGCTGCCATGAGCGCAAGACGATGACGCACGCTCCGATCTTGCCAGGCCAGACCATCGGCGTGCTCGGCGGCGGCCAGCTGGGTCGCATGATGGCGCTCGCCGCGCGCCGCATGGGCTACCGGATCGTCGTCCTCGATCCGAATCCACGCTGCCCGACCGCGCAGGTCTCCGACGGGGTCGTCGTCGGCGCGCTCGACGACCACGAGGCCGCGATCCTGCTCGCGAAGCAGGTCGACGTGGTCACGCTCGACACCGAGCACGTGCCGGCCGAGATCCTCGACGCGATCGAGCAATACGCGCCCGTCCGTCCTGGTCCGTCGGTGTTGCGGACGATCCAGGATCGTCAGGTCCAGAAGCAATTCCTCGATCAGCTCGGCGTGCCGCAAGCCGCCTGGGCACCGGTCGATAGCGAGCTCGGCCTGCGCGCGAGCCTCGAAGCATTCGGCGGCCAGGGCATCATCAAGCACCGCCGCTCGGGCTACGACGGCAAGGGCCAGCTCCGCGTCGACAAGATTTCGGAGACCTCGAACGCGTGGAGCTGGTTGCGCGGGACCGAGGCCGTGATCGAGGACATCGTCCCGTTCACGCGCGAGATCAGCGCGGTGATCGCGCGCAGCGTGCTCGGTGAAGTGCGGGCGTTTCCGATCGCGGAGAACGTGCATCGCAAGCACATCCTCCACACCACGCGCGCACCGGCGCAGCTCGCGGTCGAGGCGAGCCAGCGGGTCAACGACATCGCGCTCACGATCGCCGAGGCGCTTCACCACGTCGGCGTGCTCGCGGTCGAGATGTTCGAGCTGCCCAGTGGCGAGCTCCTCGTCAACGAGATCGCACCGCGGACCCACAACAGCGGGCACTTCACCTGGGGCGCGTGCGCGACCTCGCAATTCGAGCAGCACGTGCGCGCGATCTGCGGGCTGCGCCTCGCCGATCCGCGGATGCTCTCGGGCTCGGTCATGGTCAACCTCCTCGGAGATCTGTGGGCGAAGGGCACCCCCGCCTGGCGGACCGTCATCGATCGACCGGAGGCACACCTCCATCTCTATGGCAAAGTGGCGCCCGCGCCGGGCCGAAAAATGGGCCACGTCCTGCTCCTCGACGACGACACCGATCGCGCGCTCGAAGTCGCCGAGCAGTTGATCCAGTCCCTGACGGTAAGTTAGCTCCCAGACGTGATAATTTCGTCGCTCAGGGAATGGCGACCCTCGTCTATAGCGACGTCGACGGGACCGACCGCTCGTTCGCGCTAGGTGCCGAACCGATCTTGGTCGGGCGCTCGCCCGAGTGCGCGATCCGGAGCGAGGACCCGCGCGTCTCGCGCACGCACGCGCGCTTCTTCCTCGAGCACGGCGCCCTGTGGGTCGAGGATCTCGGTAGCTCGAACGGCATCTACGTCGGACCGCAGAAGGTCCAGCGCGCGCCCGTGCCGACCGGCGAGATCGTCCTCGTCGGTAGTTTGATGATCCGGCTGCTGCCGGCGAGCGGCACCCTCCCACCGCCGATGGGCCTGCACGGCACGCTCGCGCAGTGGTTGGAGATGGAGCGCAAGGCCCGCTCTGCGGTCGAGGACGAGCGCGATGCGTTCGTGAATCGCGTCGGTCAGTTGTTCGAAGAGATCAAGGCGTTCCGCGATGCGCAGGCGGCGCACGAAGCGGAAGCGACCGACCTGCGCGGCGAGCTCGAGCAGCTGCAGCGTCAGAGCTCCGCCGAGCTCGAGCAGGTCAAGCTCGAGCTCGCGAAGGCGCGCGAAGCCAAGATGATCGCGGAGACCACCGCGGGCATGCAGACGGCGGAGCGGCTCGCCGAATCCGACATCATGATCTCGGGCCTCCAGCACGAGGTCGCGAAGCTGCGCGACGCGAGCGCGGCTGCTCGAGACGACGGCCGCGAGACCGCGCTCGCGGATCAGCTCGCCGCCGCGACGCTGCGCGCCGACAAAGCCGAAAAAGATCTCGCGAACGCGCAGATCCGGGCGCAGGGCGCCGAGCGCAACCTGTCGGCGGCGAACACGTCGGCGGCAAAGGCCGAGACCAAGGCGAGCGAGCTCGAGCACAAGCTCTCCGAGCTCGGCGGGTCGCGCGGTCAGCTCGAAACGGATCTCGCGACCGCCCGCGAGCAGCTCCTGGCGCTCGAGGCGCGCACCAGCGGTCTGACGCCGAGCGCGAAGCTCGATGCAGCCGAGGCGCGCGCCACCAAGCTCGCGACCGAGCTCGCGGAGGTTTCGCAGATCCGGATCGAGCTGCGCGATCGCGTCAACGAGCTCGAGACCTCGGTCTCCGATGCGCGCGCGGCGAAAGCTTCGAGCGTCGAAGCCGAGAAGCGAGTGCAAGCTACGCTCGCCGAGGCGCAGACCAAGGCCCGGGTCGAGCTCGCGGCGGCGCACGCGAAGATCGGCGAGCTCGAAGCACGGCTCAAAGAGACCGGCACCGTCGAAGCCGAGATCGCGGCCTCGCGCAAGGCGCGCGACGAAGCGCAGGCCTTGGTCGCGGTCTCGGAGAAGCGCGCCCTCGAGGCACTACAACGCGCCGACGATCAAGACAAGCGCGCGAGCGCAGCCGACACGATGGCCAAGGCGATGGCCAAGGACGTCGCCGAGGCCCTCCGCCGCGCGGTCGAGGCCGATGCGAAGGCGCGCGCCGTGTCGCGCGAGCTCGCGGGCGCCCACAAGAAAGCTGCCGATGCCGAGACGAAGGCGCTCGGCGTCAACGAGGCCGAGGATCGCGCGAAGGCGGCCGAAGCGCGTGCGCAAGAGATCGCCGCGAGCGTGGCGGCGCAGCTCGCCGAGCTCGAGACCAAGCTCACGACCGCATCGACCGCGACGATCACCGAGCTTCGCGACAAGCTCGCCGCGACGCAGCGCGAGCTCGCCGCCGAGCGCGGCTCGGCGATGGCGCTCGTCACGCACAAGACCGCGATCGAGCGCGAGCTCACCGAGCTCAAGGTTGCGAGCGCCGAGATGTCCGAGGCTGCCGAGAAGCTCGCGGCCGCCGAAGTCCAGATCGAGCAACTCGAGGAGCGCGTCCAGGATCTCGAGAGTGGCATCGCGGTCGAGCAGACGGCCTCGAAGTCCTCGGTCGACGAGCAACGCGCGAAGGCCCAGAAGCTCGAAGAGCAGCTCGGCGAAGCGAAGGCCGCCGCGAAGACGGCCCTCAAGACCGCGGCGAGCCTCGAGAAGCGCGTCGATGCCTACGAGACCGAGCTCGCGAGTGCCAAGCAGGTCGGCGCCACGATCGAGGCCGAGCTCGCAGCCGCCAAGCAACTCGCCTCCGAGCTCGAAGTCGTGCGGGGTGCAGCGAGCGATGCCGAGCGTCGTGCGATCGCGGCGGAATCGCAGATCGAAGCGCTCGCCGCGAAGGCCGAGGCCGCGGACCTCGCGATCGGCCACGCCGCGGCCTTGCAACGCCAACTCGACGAGTCGCTCCAGAAGCTGAGCTGGCTCGAGCGCGATCAAGCCGGCCGCAGCGGGACCGACGAGAAGATCGCGCAGCTCGACGCGCAGCTCGACGACGCGGAGAATCGCGCCCGGGCTGCCGACCAGCAGGCGCGCGCGGCCGAGGCGCATGCCCGCGAGTACGCGGATCGGATCCGCGAGGGCGTGAAGCGCGCTTCCGAGCTCGAAGCCGAGCTCGAAGCGACGAAGCTCGCCGAGCAATCGGCGCACGCGCAAGTCGAGGACCTGGAGGGCCAGGCGCACGACGCGCAAGCGATCGTGCGCGAGCTCGAAGCGAAGCTCCGCGCCTCCGAGCAGCGCTCTAACGAAGTCGATACCCGTGCCCGCGATATCGAACAGCGTGCAAAGGATGCTGCCGAGCGGATCGTCGATGCCGAGCGCCGCGCACGCGACGCCACGAATCAGGTCGCCGAGCTCGGCCAGATGCTCGCTGCGGCCGAGGCGCAGATCAACGACATCCGCACGAACGGCAGCGGTGGTAACGCTGGCCTCGAGCGCCAGCTCGCGGCGGCTCAGCAGCGGATCGGCGAGCTCAAGCGCGAAGTCGACGCCGCCGAGAATGTTCGCCAGTTCGCGGCGAACACCGAGCGCGAGATCGCACAGCTCGAACGCGAGCTCCGCGAGACCAAGGCCAAGGCAGCGCAGGTCTTGCTCGAGCGCGACAACCTCGAATCGCAGCTCCGCGATCTCCGCGAGGACGACGAGACCAACGCGCGTGGCGTGCCCGAGGCACCGGCAGTCGATCTGTCGCGCTACACCCAGCTCGTGTCGCGCTCGGCCGAGCTCGAGCAACGCAACCTCAAGCTCGAGAAGGAGCAGGTCGTGGTGCGTCGGTTGCTCGCCGAAGCCGAGGCGAAGGTCGAGGCGCAGCAGCGTGCGCACGAGGACGAGCCGACCAACACCGGCAACGCGATGCCCATCGAGTTCGCCGAGCACCTGAGCGTGCTCGAAGAATCGATCGATTCGCTCAAGGCCAACATGCGCGCGGCCAGTGACGAGACCGCGATGATGGAGCAGAGCGACTCGGTCGCGGCCGTCTCGCAAGCCGTCTCGCAAGCCGCGGAGCACGTCGAGCGTGCGCGCGACGCGCTGAAGATCTTGACCGTCATGGTCGCCAAGCAGTGAAAGCTGGCCTTGCATGGCTCGCCGCCATGCGAACCGCGCTGAAAGCGCCGGCCTGCACGCTCGAGCCAGCCGAAGTGAAGAGACTGCCCTGGTCCGCGCCGATGTCGGCGGTCGCGTACGTGTGGCGCGAAGACGGCAGGATCCGGACCGCCGCTCGCGACCAGCCAGCCGGCGCCTGGAACCTGGTGGTTCGAGCCCTCCGCATGCAGGGTGCGCCGCATGATCGATATCTCGAGCTCGTCAACGAGCTTCATCGCGCAGGTGCGTTGCTCGACGCGCAGCTCGGCTGGATGCAAGCGCGCATGATCTACGATACCGACGATCAGGACGCGCTGTACGCGTCGCTCTTTGCGAAGCCGCCGGCGATCGCGCGCGAAATGAGTACGCGCTCGGCGGCCGCGATGCTCGAGCGCAGCTTTCGGCTGGCTACCTCGAAGGCCGCGACCGATCGCCTGCACCTCGCGTTCGAGATCACCGAGCACGTCAGCGAGGCGATGACGGACGTCAAAGGCCTGCGCCGCGCGAAGTTTATCGAGGCGATGGACCGCGCGATCGGCGCGCTCGCGAAGAGCAAAGAGCCGGCGGTGCTCGATCACGTGAGGCTCGCGCGCCAGGCCTGGGCCCGTGCGTACGCGTACCTCGCTGACTTCCGCGACGGCCTTCCGAAGTAGGTTGGCCGCGGGCCGAGGTGCCCGGACGGTCACGAAGCAACGAAGCGCAGAGAGGCCGAAGCGAAGCGGGGAGGCGGCTGCGCCGCGGCGTACGCGGCCCTTCAGGAGGGCTTGGCAACGTGCTCTTGCAACCACTTCAAGCTCTCGACCTCGCGCGGCGCCCAGAACTTGAAGCTGTGATTGCCCGGACCCATGAAGTACGCGTGGTCGATGTGGCGCGAGAGTAAGACGTCGTGGACGTACGCCGCCTGGTCGAAGAAGTGGAATTCGTCCTCGGTGCCGCAGTCGAGATAGAGCGCGGGCTTGCCGGGAGACATCTTCGCGATCAGGCGCTCGGGATCGTGGGCGACCCAGTTCGCCTTATCGTGGCCGTAGATACCGACGACCCAGTCGATCAGGTCGTTGCCCGTCGAGCCAGGCTTCGGTGCATCGGCGAACGTGACATCGTTCGGATGACCCGCGTTGTAGGGATGCGGCGCCTGGTAGGTCAGGCCGATCGCGCCGGAGTGGCTCGCCGCCGCCGCGAACAGATCCGGGTGACGCAGCGCGAGCTCCCACGCGCCGAGGCCGCCCATCGACATGCCGGCGATGCCGCGCGCCGCGCCGCTCGCGTTCGTGTGGTAGTGACCGTCGACGTCGCTCAACAGATCTTTGACGATGTACGTCTCGTACATCGAGTGCTTCACGCACGTCTTCTTCGGATTCTTCATCTGTGGCGCGAACAGCCCGGTGCCATCCTTCATGCACGCGTCGAAATCGACCGGCTTGTCAGAATCGGCGTAGAAGCCGTCATCGCCGTCGGGCATCACGAGGATCGCGTCGAGGTGCAGCTGGTCGGCGACCTTGTCGAGTTGGCCGCCCTTGACCCAGCTGTGCTCGTCGCCGGTGATGCCGTGCAGGTAGTAGAAGACCGGCCACTTCTTGTCGGGGTTCGTCGCGTAATCGATCGGTAGATAGACGACGTACGTCTTGTCGACCCCGAGCGCATCGCTGTGAAACGTGCGCTCTTCGACGGTGCCCGAGGCCTCGGGCGCGATGCCGGTGTGGCCTTGCGACGGCACGGTCGGCGCGGGCGCGGGCGCGGGCGGTAGCGCGGGCGCGGGTTCTTTGCCTCCACACGCGAACAAACACAGCAGGCTCAGCGCGACGATCTTCATGGCAGCTCCGGCAGCAAGACGAGGGTCTGGACGTGAGTCGTTTCGAACGTACGGGCAAGCTCGAGCAAGCGCTGCGCTTGCGCGGCGAGGCGAGGATCGAGGACCTGGGCGAGCTGCGCGAGCTTCGTCTCCGTCGACAGGCCGAACGGAAGCTGCACGCCGCCGATACCGTGGACGAGGTCGCGCAGCGAAGGCGAGGGCGGATAGATCTCGAGCGCGGTCGTGGCGGGCACCTTCGAGAGCTTCTGGGCTTCGGCGAGGGCGGCATCGAGCCCTCCGATCTCGTCGACGAGCCCGAGCTCTTTCGCCTTGGTCCCGGTCCACACGTGGCCCTGCGCGATCGGCTCGATGGCGTCGAGTGTCCTGTGGCGCCCCGCGGCGACGCGGGCCTTGAACGTGCCGTACACCGCCTTCATCGTGGTCTCGATCACGAGCTTCTCGTCCGCGGTCCAGGGATCGAAGCTCGTCATCATCGTGGCGTGCTTGCCGCGGCCCATCGGGAACGTGGTGACACCGAGCTTCGCGAGCGCGGGCGCGGGCGCGATCCGCCCACCGATCACACCGATCGATCCGGTCAGCGTGTCGTCGAGGGCGAAGATCTTCGTCGCGCCGCTCGCGATGTAGTAACCGCCGCTCGCGGCGACATCACTCATGGAGACGATCACGGGCTTCTTGCCATGCAGATCCGCGACCGCGGCCCAGATCAGCTCGCTCGCTTGCGCGCTGCCGCCGCCAGAATCGATCCGCAACACGACCGCCTTGACCGACGGATCGGCTGCCAGCGCGTGGAGGGCCGCGACGAGCGTACGGGCGGCGATCTGCTGGCGCGCGCCGAGGATGCCATCGCCTTCACCATCGATGATATTGCCGAGCGCGTAGACCACGGCGACGTGATCGCCGCTCGGGCGATCGGGCGGCATCGCGCCGACGAAGCGCGCGAGCTTCATGTACGCGGCGAGCGTGTCGCGATGCTCGGGCTCCAGCGACAGGTTCGTCCAAGGCGCCTTGGTCTCGGCGCGCAGCATCTCGAACGATGTGACTTCGTCGACGAGCTTGGCCGCCTGCGCTTGCTGGGCTGGGAACAGGCCGATATCGATCAGCGCCCTGGCCTCGACCTTGCGCTCGGTGGAGATGATGTCGACCATCGTCGCGTACCGGCGATCGAGGATGTTGCCGAGGACCTCGATCATCTCGGGGCTCGGGGCATCGCGGGTGAGTGGCTCGGCCGCGCCCTTGTAGGCGCCGACGTGGATGAAGTCGGCTTGGACGCCGAGCTTGTCGAGCAAGCCCTTGAGATGGATCGGCATCGCCGTCGGGCCCGTGATCGCGATCTCGCCGAGCGGCGCGAGCGCGATCTTGTCGCACGCGGCGAGCGCGAGGTACGTGCCGTTGCTCGCGCTCTCGGTGTGACACCACAGCTGCTTCTTCCCGGCGCGGAAATCGTGCATCGCGATGCGGAGCTCTACGAGATCTGGAAGGCTCGCCTCGAGCGCGCCGACGCGCAGGATCAAGCCCTGGAGTTGATCGTCCTTCGCGAGCTCGCGCAGCCGATCGATCACCTGGCGCAGCTCGGTGCCGTGCCCACCCGTAAACGAGAACACTTCGCGCTCGACGAGCTTGCCGTCGAGCTTCAATACGCCCCAGTGCGGCTTGTCGCTCTGATAGTCCGCGGCTTGCTCGGGCGCCTCGTAGAAGCCGGGCTTCTCGATCGCGTCCTTGACCTTCGCGAGCATGCCCTGCAGATCGAAGCCGGGCTTGTCGGTGTCGCTGCCGCTACCCTTGGCGAGCGCGGCGCCCCATGGATCGGCGGGTCCCGCGGGCGCCGATGCGGTATCGAGCCGCGACGGGTTCGCGCACGCCGCGATCAGAAAACAGAACAGGAGCGAACGAACCATCGCTCCGGTTCTATCACGAGGCCGAACCGTCGCCGGGTGGCGCCACGACCGGCGTCTCGGTCGGCGACGTCGTCGGCGAGCTCGTCGGCGCCGCACTTCCCTCGGGTGGTTTCGGAGTCGGCGTCGGTGTCGGCGTGGCGCCCGCTCCGAGGATCTGGAGCTGCTTGGTCGCCTTCGCCGAGCCGGGGTTCGCTTCGAGGTAGTGCTGCCACGCCTCGATCGCCATCTCCTTGTTGCCCTGTTGCTGATAGGTCTCGGCGATGCCCGCGAGTGCAGGCTCGAACCGAGACGACACCGCGAGTGCCGACCGGAACTTCGAGAACGCGCTCGAGAACTGCTTGCTGTCGAGATAGCAGTAGCCCATGCCCGACAACGCCTCGACGCCGGTGGGTTTCTGCTCGAGTGCCTTGGTGTAGACGTCCATCGCCTGCTTGCACTGCGATTGCTGCGCGTACTTGTCGGCCTTGGTGACGAGCGCGTCGTAGTCACCGCCGGACGCGACCGGCACTGGATCGGTGTGCGGCGTCGGGTCGTGCTTCACCGCAGCCGAGCCCTTGCCGCCATCTTCTGGCGGGAGCGGATCGGTCTTGGCCACCGCGGTCTCGAGCCGCTTCTGCAGCGCGCGCGCGACCTCGTGATCGGGGCTCGCCGCGAGGATCTGATCGACGAACGGCTTGGCATCGGCGGCTTTGCCCTGCGCATACGCGACGAGTGCGAGCTCTTGCTGGACCCGTGCATCGCCGTTGCCATCGATCGCCACGAGCTCCCGCTGCGCATCTTCGAGCTTGCCATCGCGGATCAGCGTGAGTGCATCGGACACCGCGATCGAGCGCGCGAGCTCCTTGTCGGCCGCGCCCTTGGCCTTCGCGGCTTCGAGGTAGCGCTGGACGTCTTTGATCGGCTTGCCCTGCAAGCGCAGCACGTCGGCCATCGCGATGTTCGCGCTCGGATCATCGGCCGCGACTTTGAGGGCCTTCTGCGCGAGTGGTGCCGCGTCGATCACGAGCTGCTTGCCATCCTTGCGCAGCTTGTCGGACTCCGCCTTGTCGGTGACCAGGCCCGCGCGCTCGGTCAGGCTCTGGGCGATGCCAGTCGAGAGCCGCGCGCGCATCGCGAGCGCCGCCGGATCGCCATTGCTCGCGAGCGCATCGAGCACGCCCTTCATCCGCGGCTCGACGCCGGCGAGCAGCTCGGTGCGCGCGCTCTCGAACGGATCGGTCGGTGCCGTCGGACCTGCATCGATGATCGGCGAGACGATCGCGCCGCCACCATCGATACCGACTGCGGCGATCGCGCCCGCGTCTCTGACGGACTCACCACCGGCGCTCTTCTTGAAGACCAGCATGTAGACCGCGCCGGCGCCCGCCGCGATCACGACGAGCGCGAGCAACGCGATCCACGTACCCGCGCGCGAACCACGCTGCGGCGGCATCACTTCATCATCGTCTTCGACGAGGCGGCTGACCTTGCCGGTCTGAAACGACGATTCGTCGCCGGGCGACATCCGCACGCGACCCGCGAACGCAGGCTCGTGATCTCCCATCGCGAGCTTGCCGCCGCGCGGACCTTGCGGCATCGACGCCATCGACTCGGTGCCCTTGATGTCGCTCGAGGCCCACCCTCCTGTCGCACGCACGACCGGGTTCGGGGGCGGCGTCGGGACCCGGGTACCCGAAGGCTTGGGTCCCGACAGCTCGGTCTGTTGCAGCGCGAGCGGACCGGAGTTGCCCTTCGGCGGCGGAGGGGGAGGCGTGGTCCGGCGCTGGCGGAAGTTGCCGGTCGCGCGACCTGCCTCTGGCTCGTCGTCGGCCGCGTCGCCGGGCCCGTCGTCGGGCCCATCGGGAATGATCGTGCCACCCGCTGCGGTCGCCTTGTTGCCGACGCCGAGCATCGTCGCGGCGACAGGCTTGGGCGAGCTCGTCGGCTTGCCGGTGCGCTGGGTGCGCGCTTCATCCGCGATCACGAAGTACTGTGCGAGCTCGGTGATGTCGCCGAGCCGCTTCCAGGTCTTGCCCGAGCGCGAGATCAGCGACTCGCGCGTGGCGACGCCCGCGACGATCCATTGCTGCAGGGTCGCGAGCTCGCGACAGGTCTTCTGCTCGCCGTTCTCGAGCCGCACGAGCCACTGGCGTTCCGTCGCTGTCGGTCCGGATCCACCGTCGGTGACAGCACCGGGCAACGCATCCGCCAGAGACTCCGCGCGTTGCGCCGTCGCAGGTGTCGAGCGCTGCGGTGCGGGCTCGCGCCGCGTGTCATCGCGGCTCGTATCGCGCGCGAGCGCGGCTTGCGACGGCGGCGCGTCTGGCTGCACCGCAGGCAACCCGACGTTGGTCGGCGTGCGCTTGCGGATCTTGAACATGTGCCCGCAGTTGGTGCACTTGACCGTGACACCACCGGGCTTGAGACGACTCTCGTCGAGCTCGTACTCCGTCTGGCACTTCTCGCAGCGGACGTCCATAGGTTTCCAGGTGTTAGACGCTACGCTACCACGACGATCCGAGGCGTGCATGTCGCTGGCCCGGGGGAATTCGCATATCGTCGGGTATGTCCGAAGAGGTCCGGGAGCGCAGTGCCGAGCGCGTCCGCGTCGACGCATTCGTCAAGGTTCACGGGGCAGATGGCCAGGAGCTGGTGTTTCGCACGCGCGATCTCTCCGAGCACGGCCTGTTCCTCTACACCAAGGTCGCCCGGTCGTATCCGTTCAAGATCGGCTCGGCGCTCCAGCTCGAGCTCTACGATTACGACGAAGCTGTCACCTGCAAGGTCGTGGTCGTCCGCATCGTCGAGAGCGGCTCGACCGAAGCGTCGACCTATCCGACCGGCTTCGGCGTGCGGATCGTCGAGCTCGAGGCCGCGTCGCGCACCCGGCTCGATCACATGATCGGGCGGATCAGGGCCGGCGAGGTTTACTGAACCGCATCGTCCGCGCGCTATCGCTCCACTCGCCGGTGGTGAGCTCGTAGCGATGGTGGTGCTGCCACGCGTCATGCTTCCACGCGTCTT
Source organism: Kofleriaceae bacterium (assembly GCA_025357755.1). Lineage (GTDB taxonomy): Bacteria > Myxococcota_A > Polyangia > Haliangiales > Haliangiaceae > JABFXX01. Next base: position 37,429 of record JANXOP010000049.1, read on the forward strand.
CGAGCTGCAGGCCGACATAACGAAAGCCGAGGCCTTCGATGATTCGCTTCGACGGCTCGTTCTGGTCCATGTGACCGACCGTGACCTTGTGCAGCCCGAGCGTGTCGAACGCGAAGCTCGTCGCGGTGAGCGCTGCCTCGGTCATCAGGCCTTGGCCCCAGTATGGCTGCCCGATCCAGTAGCCGAGCTCCGCGCGATCGACGCGCCAGCCGGTCGAGAAGTGCCACGTGATCCCGGCGAGCGTGACCAGGCCACAGGCCTTGCCGTCCAGCACGATGGCCCAGTTGACGATCGTGCCTCTCGCGAGACCGTCGACCTGCGACTGCAAGAACGCCGAGGTGACCTCGCGCGACGCGTGCGGCGCCCAGCTCATGTAAACCGAGAGCTCGGGGTTTGAGACGTGCGGCCACAGATCTTCGGTATCGGCGACCGTGACCGGCCGCAGCGTGAACTTCGAGCAGGCGATCACGAGCGGCAGAGACGCCAGGACCGGAATGTCGGCGCGCGGGGGAGCAGACTCCATGGCGCTCAGTGTGCCTCGTCTGCTTGGACTTCCTCGACGGTCGCGAGCACATCTTTGACGTCGACGAGACGCAAGCGGTCGTCCCACGGCACGGCGATGCCGGCGTTCTTCTTGAACAGCACGAATGCGCCGTGGGGCACGCCCGAGACGTTCTCGGACGCCTCATCGGTGGTCGGCCGGTCGCGCGCCACCTCGATCACCTTGCCGTAGTGTGCGTCTTCTTGCGCCTCCTTCGCGCCCTGCGGGAGGTACAGCCCCGCATCGGTGCGCTCGTCATCGCGGACGAGCTGGACCAGCACGCGCATCCCGAGCGGCAGGATCAGGCGGTGCGGGTTACGAAATGGATCTTGATCAGAGGGCACGAGCGAAGACGACGGCGCCACTCTGCTCCAGGCAGCGCAGGCGGGTCAAGCCAGCCGCATGGAACTGCGCGGCAGATTGCTCGATCGCGGGCTTCATGCCGCTGTCGTTGCACGTCGCGGAGCGCACCTCGACGTGATCTCCGATGACTTGCACGGTCGACCACAGGCGTTGCTTGTCGAGCCGAGCCTTGAGCGCGCGCGCGACATCGTCCGCGTGAACGACCGTCCCCGCGGTAGCGGTCGGCTCGGTCGGAACCGGGGTCACGATGTTCGCGACCGGTGGCGGCGGCGCAGGTTGCGCCACCGCGGAGAGCTCCGGACCTCCGTCGCGATGCCCGATCGCTGCCGACTTGTTGCGATAGTCCTCGAACGCGCCGATCACGAAGTGGCGCGCGACGAGGATCGCGATCACCGCCGCGACGCCGGCCGCGATGTAGATCGGCAGCTTGCTCGTGGTCTCGACCACCGTGCCGCCGACCGGCGAGATCGAATTGCGCGCAAACCGCGGCAACGGCTTGTGACACTTCGGACACCGTACATACCCCGGAACGACAGCTATCCCGCAAGCGGGACACACCGCACCACTCATGCAACAGAGGATACCGGAGCTAGCGCTGTCGTCGAGTTTTGCGCAGTCCGACCAGGCCGACGACCAGGGTCAGGGCCAGCGGCCCGAGCGGCGACGACCGGCCGCGCCCCGCGTCACAGCACCCCGATCCCGAGGACACCGGCTCACAGGTGCCCGGGCCGTTGGCGGTCGGGTAGATCGAGCAGATCGCCGAGATGTCGTCGGCCTCCAGCGTCTCCTTCTTGGATTCGCCGCAGTCCTGGAACGGGTACATCGTGGCGTCGACGATCTTGGGATCCGAGGTCGCGGAGCACGCCGGGACCGGCGCGCCGTTGCCATCGACCCGGCTCGGGTCGCCGGTCGCGAGGCAGGTGTGCTCGAGTCCGTGGAGGTGGCCGAGCTCGTGAGTCAGCGTGTTCGCTAGCTCGGCGAGGCAGCCGCTCGTGCCGAGCGTCGTGCCCGCCACGCCGATCGCGAAGTTGACGCCGTTGATCTCGATATCGGCGTCGACGATCGCACCATCGCGAGCGCCACCATCGTCGACGAACGTCGCGGTCGTGATGCCGGCCGAAGAATTCGAGTAGCACTTCGCGGCGGCATCGTGCGTCGCGGGACGACACCACGAGGCATCGCGAAACTTGATGACGTTCTTGTAGTCGGTGCCGTTGACCTCGACCTGGGCTTTCGCGTCGGTCTTGACCTGCAAGAACGAGCAGCTCGCGGTGTCCGAATTCCAGGTCGAGATGCACGCGTCGATCACCGGGAACTCTTGGTCGCCCGGGATTTCTTTGGTGCCGTCGGAGTCAGGGGTGACGAAGATGCAGCCGGACTCCCAGTACAGCGCGTGCCCGGCGGTGGTCGGTCCGGTGCGCACGAACGACGATGGCTGGAACCGGACCTTCACGTCGTCGACGACGGCGTGTGCGAGGCCTGCGAGATCGGTGTCGGTGTGGGCCGCGAGGTCGACCCTCATGCCGAGCGCGAGCAGCGGCACGTCGTCGTAGACGTACTGCCCGAGGCCGTCGGCGGAGCCGCCGATCTGCGAAACGACGACCATGCTGCCGTCGGGTTGTTCGATCGTCGAGTCGGTGACGATCTGTTCGCCGCCGCTCGTCCAGTGACTGTGAACCTCGACGACGGTGCCACTGATCGTCATCCCACTGGTCACTGGCATCGCTACCGGAGGATATCACGGCATGTTACAAGGTCGCACCATGGCGCAAGAGGCTCCGCCAATCCGGGAGAACGTGCGTGTGCGAATTGCACCATCTCCGACGGGAGATCCGCACGTCGGCACCGCTTACATCGGACTGTTCAACTACGCGTTCGCCAAGCACGCCGGAGGTAAATTCATCCTCCGCATCGAGGACACCGACCAGTCCCGCGCGCGCGGTGATTCCGAACAGATGATCTACGACGCCCTCCACTGGGTCGGCCTCACCTGGGACGAAGGCCCCGATGTCGGTGGGCCGTATGCCCCGTACCGCCAGAGCGAGCGCGCCGCGATCTACAAACAGCACGCCGATCAGCTCGTGGCGAGTGGCCGCGCCTACCGCTGCTTCTGCACCGAGGATCGCCTCGCGAAGCTCCGCGTCCAGCAAGAGGCCGAGAAGAAGACGAACAAGGGCTACGACCGGCATTGCCGCGGCATCGCCGCGGACGAGAGCGCCACGCGCGCGGCGACGGAGTCGTTCGTCGTTCGCCTCGCCGTCCCGCTCGAGGGCACGATCACGTGGAAGGACGAGTTTCGACAGGACGAGCAGCAGCGCGATGTTCACGACATCGACGATCAGGTCCTGCTCAAGAGCGATGGCCTGCCGACGTATCACCTCGCGAACGTCGTCGACGATCACCTGATGGAGATCACGCACGTGATCCGCGCCGAGGAGTGGATGTCGTCCACGCCCAAGCACGTGCTGCTCTATCAAGCATTCGGCTGGACCCCACCGAAGTTCCACCACATGCCGCTCTTGCGCAACGCGGACAAATCGAAGATCTCGAAGCGCAAGAACCCGGTCTCGATCAACTACTACCGGGACTCGGGCTTCCTCGCCCATGCGCTGCTGAACTTCCTCGGCACGATGGGCTGGTCGTTCGGCGGTGACCGCGAGTTCTTCACGCTGCAGGAGATGATCGACGTGTTCTCGTGGGACCGGATCGCGCTCGGTGGGCCAGTGTTCGATCTCGCCAAGCTCACGTACTTCAACGAGCACTACCTGCATCAGCTCACCGACGAGCAGCTCGCGGATGCGTTGATCGAATGGCGGATGTCGAAGCGCTTCCTGCTCCAGCTGATGCCGCTCGTCCGCAAGCGGATCAAGCGGCTCGACGAGGTCATCCCCGTCGCGGAGTTCTTCTTCTCGGGCGATCTCGATCTCACGCCGATCGCGGCAGAGTTCAAGATCGAGGGCGTCGCGAACCCCGATCTCAAGAAGGCGCTGCTCGCGTTCGTCGAAGCGTTCGAAGCGCGCGAGGGCTGGAGCAAGGAGATGCTCGAGGAGGTCGGCGCGAAGTGGCTCGAGGCGCACAACTGGACGCTCAAGCAGGGCTACCCGTTGCTGCGCTTCTCGGTCACGGGCAAGAAGGCCTCGCCGCCGCTGTTCGAGACGATGGTCGTGCTCGGCAAAGAGATCACGCGGCGCAGGCTGCGCCGCGCGGCCGACTGGATCGGCGCGCGCAAGTGACCCGTGACTGAGGAACGCGTGCCACGGGCGTACATCGTCCGCATCCTCGCGGCGGTGTGGCTCGGAGCGGCCGCGTTGTATGCGACCTCGAATATCGAGGTGCTCTCGAAGCGGCAGTCCCATGTCGCGATGGGGTGCATCCTCGCGCTCGATCTGTTCGTGCTGCTGCGGTCGCGCGCGTTCCGGACCTGGCTATGGACGGTCACGTTCGGGCAGTGGCCGATCATCGATCGCGAGACGGTCCGCGAGCCAGGCGAGGCCGGCGCGTTCTCGTGGCGCGTGCTCGGCGTACTCGTCTTGTGCGCGGTCTCGCTGACGATCCAGGAGTACATCGGCGATCGCAATTACTACGAGCACGCGTTCAACATCACGCCGTGGGTCCACTACAAGGTCGGCGCGACCCAGTGGCCCGGCGTGTGGGGCGTCCAGAGTCCGGTTCGCTACTATCACGAGCTCGGTAGCTTCATGTGGTGGTCGGGGTGGCGCGTGATCGGCTACGTCGTGATGCCGACGATCTTTGTCCTCGCGTGGCGCGGCAACGATCGGGTCCGGCTGCGCGACGTTCACCTCAGCTTCGAGGGCTTCTTCAAGCACCTGTGGATCTACGTGTTCTTGTTTCTCTGCGTGTTGCCGGCCGTGATCTATGCGTCGACGACGCCCGCGTTTCGCCATACGTATCCGTTCTATCGGCTCGCGAATCGCAGCCACTTCGATCTGTGGACCTGGGAGGGCCTGTACACCGCGCAATTCGTCGCACTCGAGTTCTTCTTTCGCGGCTTCCTGTTGCAAGGGCTGCGCAAGGTGATGGGCGCGAACGCGGTGTTCGTGATGATCGTGCCGTACTGCATGATCCACTACGGCAAGCCGCTGCCCGAGACGCTCGGTGCGATCGGGGCGGGCCTGATCCTCGGTACGGTCGCGATCCGCACCAAGTCGATCTGGGGCGGCGTGTTGATCCACGTCGGTGTCGCGCTGACGATGGATCTGCTCGCGATGCGCGGTTGCCCGACGGCAACCGGCACGTGGTGCGGCGAGTAGTTACTGGATCCCGAGCTGCTTCGCGAGCGGACTCGCATCGCGACCGCACGCGGTGAGCGCACGCCACGCGATGAACAGCTGCGGGCGGAGTTGCGAGTGCTCCAGAGGCTCGACGAGCTCGCACGCGGGTGCCTTCGCGGCGAGGGAGGCCTCGATGACCAGCGTGCGGGATGCGAGCGTCGGACGATTCGCGAAGTCGAGCTTCGCGAGCTCGAGTGCACGCTGCGGATCCGCGCCGCCTCTCTTCGTTTGATCGAGATAGAACCGCGCGGCGTGATCGGCGAACGCCTCGGGAAACGCGGCGAGGTAGCGCTCCCACTCGCGTCGCGCATCCGCGGGCTTGCCCGCGAGCGCGTAGAGCTCGGGGTTCGGATCACGCAGCGCACGCGCGACGAGGGCGCTCGGGTCGCCGCCGGTCGCGAGCATGGTCTGCGCTAGATGCACGGTGGTCTCGAGCGTCGGCAAGCGCTCGTAGGCGGCGGCATAGAACGCTCGAGCGTTGGCGGGCTCGCCCGCGAGATCGTAGATCCGGCCCCACTGGAAGAGGATCCAGTTGAGGAGTGAGGCGGGGTTATCGCGTATCGCGGCGGCCGCGCGGGGCATCACCGCGAGTGCCTCCGGAATGCGCCCCGCGATCGCGAGGTGCCCGGCCCACAGCGCGAGCGTGCTCGCGTTCGGATACGCGGTCGCCTGGTGCTCGCGAAAGCTGCCGGAGCTCGCGAGGTCGCCGGTCGCCTCGGCGATCGTCGCGTCGAGGCCTTCCCAGATCGCTGGATCGCGCGCGAGGCGCTTGCACGTCGCGATCGCCTCGCGCGCCGCCGCGAACTGGTGCACGCGCGCGAGCGCCGAGCCACGTTGCGCCCACGCCGCCGCGTTGTTCGGTTCGGCTTCGACCCACGCCTTCGAGCGCGCGAGGGCCTCGACGTAGTCCTCGAGCCGGCCATGCAGCGAGGCGCGCTGGAGCAACAGCTCGATCTCTTGATCGGGATCGGCCACGTGCGCGGTGATCCGCGCATCGAGCGTGCGCATCGCTTCGCCCGGATCGGGGCTCGGGGGCAGTACGGGCACGATCGAGGTGACCGTGACACCGGCATCGTGACGAGGCGCGTGGTGACTGCGGCAGCCGAAAGTGACCACCACCGCGAGCGCGATCGCCCACCCGGTCGCCCGCCCGATCAGTGAGGCGTGCCGAGGAACGGGAACGCCGTGTCGCTGATATCGGTGTGAGCGTCGACGCCGTCGTGGTGCAGCGTCTCGAGCGTCGACGAGTTGAAGCCGTTGAGGCCGGAGATCAGCAGCGAGTAGCTCGTGTCGATCACGTCGTGGCTCGGCGCCCGGCCACCACATTGGGTGTGCGCGATCGCGCCGCCGGTCACGACATCGAGCTCGAGCGAGAGATACATGTTGCAGCTCGTCTTCGAGGTATCGACGTACAGGCGATCATCGGCGAGCACGCTCGCCATGGTGTTGTACGAGGTCGCGCTGACCGGCTGAGTGTACAGCGCGGAGTTTCCGCATCCCGCATTGGTGATGCTCGCGCCGCGGTCGAGCACGTCGAAGATCGCGAGGTTTGCCGCGAACTCCGCCGTCACCGTGCGGCCGGTCGTGACCTCGGCCGTGGCGAACGTCGCCGGATCGTGCAGCGCATTGTACGCGTCCTTCTGGGCGGTCTTGGCGTCGCCGGTGAGGCGCGTGCCGTTCAGCGCGGTGTTGATCGCCGGCCGGCCGAGCCGATCGATCTGCGTGTTGAGCGTGGGCGGCAGCGGCCATGCCGCGGAACCGTCGGTCGCGGCATCGCTGGCTTTGTTGCCATCGCCACCGCAGGCAGCGAGCGTGAGAGTCGTGACGAGGATCGTCTGGATCTTCATAAGGTTCACGCTCCCTGGTGGGTCGAGCCCCACACCGCGAGGAAGGTGTTGGTGCCGGAGTTGACGAGCGAGGCGTCGAGCTGGACCACGATCGCCATCACGTTCAGGCCGGCGAAGCAGTCCGCCGTGTTCGCGGGACAGGGCGCGGCGGCCGGATAGTTCGCGCCCTTGAGGTCGAGGCGCAGCGTCGTGGCGGTCGTGGCGCTGACCGAGGACTCGAGCGGACAGCCGGCAGCGTCGGACTGCAGGACGATGCTATCGAGGGCGGTAACCACGGCGCGAAACCCGGACAGGTTGAAGAAGAACGGATCGGAGCGCCGCCCCGCGAAGACCGTCATCTTGCCATCGGCACTCTTGAGCCCGGCGGTCGCGCTCGGATCACCGGTGACGTAGTCGACGGCGACACCGTCCGCGTTGACGACCCAGCACTGTACCGAGGTGTTCGATGCGAACGTGCAGACCACCGCCGAGCCTGTACCGCTCGCCGTGCCGAGGTCGGTCAGCGCGGCCTTGCTCGTCAGGTGAAAGGCGTACTGGACCGAGGGCCCGAACGTGAGCGTGCCGACATCGGCCGGCGACACGGTCATCGCGAGGTTCAGCTTCGTGCCGCTCATCCACGCGTAGACATCGTTGATGTCGGCCATCGGATTGCCGGCTAACGAGTCAGAATCGAGATGGTCGGCGGCATGGACGCGCGTGCTGATCAGCGCGCCGAGTCCAAGCACGCCCGCAACAGCGATAACGGAGCCTAATTTCCTCAAGTGTCCCCCCTGGTGAGCATCGAATTGTATCCTCGCACGGGACCTCGATCCAAAAAATTGCTCAATGCTTACGAGCGATTCGCGATCAGGATCACGCTGCCCCGAGCCCCGCTGCCCTGATCGCCAGGCATACTTCTCGCTGTGACAGCGCGCGAGCGGGACGATGAAGTTGCGAGCCAAGCCGCACTCGAGCGGCTCGAGATCCTCGATACCGCGCCCGAGCCTGCGTTCGATGCGTTGGTCCGCGCAGCCGCGCTCGTGTGCGGCACGCCGATGGCGCTGGTCACCCTGATCGATCGCGACCGCCAGTGGTTCAAGGCCAACATCGGCTTGTCGGGCGCGACCGAGACCCCACGCGACGTCTCGTTCTGCGCGCACGCGGTGCTCGGGGACGAGCTGTTCGAGGTTCCCGACGCGACGCAGGACAGCCGGTTCGCGACGAACCCGTATGTCACCGGCGAACCCGACGTCCGGTTCTACGCGGGGATGCCGATCCGCCTGACTACTGGGGAGCACCTCGGGACGCTGTGCGTGATCGATCGCAAGGCGAGGATGCTCACCGTCGAGCAACGCGAGGTGCTGCGATGTCTTGCCGAGGCAGCGACCCACGCGTTCGAGGGGCGCTACGCCCGCGAAGCGCTCGAGCGCGAGCAGCACGCGCGCAAGGAGCGCGAGGATGCGCTGCGCCGGAGCGAAGACTTCCTCGCGCGCACGAACGCGCTCGCGGGAGTCGGTGGGTGGCAGCTCGACTTGCCGAGCAACACGGTCCACTGGTCCGACGAGACCTGCCGGATCCACGGCTTCGCCCCGGGCCACGTTCCGGAACTCTCGACCGCGATCGATTTTTATCTCCCGCCCGCGCGCCCCGTGATCGTCGCGGCGGTCGAGCAGGCGATGGCCGGTGGTCCGGGCTGGGATCTCGAGCTGCCGTTGCGGCGCGTCGATGGTCGCGAGATCTGGGTGCGCACGGCGGGGGCGGTGGAGCGCGTCGACGGTCAGGTCGTACGGCTCGTCGGTGCGTTTCAAGATGTCACCGATCGCGTGACCCAGCTGCGCGCGATCGTGAAGGCGAACGAGCGCACCCTCATCTCGACCGAGATCGCGGTCGAAGCGAATCGCGCGACGACCTTGAGTGGGGCGGTGCGGTTCGTGATCGACACGCTGTGTGCGCACGCTGGCTGGCCGGTCGCGCACGTCTATCTCCAGTCTCCGGACGATCCCTCGCTGCTCGTCCCGACCGGCGTGTGGAGCACGAGCGATCCAGCTCGCTACGCGCCGTTCATGGACGAGACGGCCGTGGTCTCGCTCCCGATCACGTGCGCGGTCGGTGTCCTGCGCTCGCTCGCCCCTCCGTTCTCGCGCGCGCACTCGGCCGCGCAGTGTGGGCTCGGGGCCGGGCTCGTGGCTCCAGTGGTCGTCGGGGACGAGACCGTCGCGGTGCTCGAGTTCTATGCCGCCGACATCTCCGCGTTCTCCACGCCCCTCGTCGACCTCGTCGGATATGCCGGGATCCAGCTCGGTCGCGTCATCGATCGCGAGCGCGCCGAGGAGAGCCAGGCCCGCGCGCTCGCCGAGAAGACCGCCATGCTCCAGGAGATCCATCATCGCGTGAAGAACAACCTCCAGCTGATCTCGAGCCTGCTCAGCCTGCAAGCTCGCCGGATCAAGGAGCCGCAGGCGAAGGCGGTGTTCTCCGAGGCGCAGGCGCGGGTCCACTCGATCTCGCTCTTGCACGAGGTGCTCTACCAATCGGGTGATCTCGGGCGTGTCGACATGCGCGCGTATGTCGAGAAGCTGGTCGCGATGCTCGGCCGCGCGCACGGTGAGGTCCAGGGCAAGGCGCGGATCGAGGTGGGCGTCGCGCGGCTGTCCTTGCCCGTCGATATCGCGGTGCCGTGTGGCCTGATCATCAACGAGCTGATCACGAACTCGCTCAAGCACGCGTTCGCGACGCACGAGCCTACGAACGCGATCCACATCGAGATGCGCAGCGAAGCGGGCCACGTGGTGGTCACGGTCGCCGATAACGGGCGTGGCTTCGCCCATCTCGGCGCGATCACGAATACGATGGGGATGGTGCTCGTCCGCGACCTCGTCGCTCAGCTTCGCGGCAGCGTGACGTTCCAGAACGATCACGGTGCACGCTGCTCGTTTCAGTTTTCAGTGCGTGGCGACAAGGAGCCCTCGTAGATGACGCTGATCCTGGTGGTCGAAGACGAGGCGATCATCGCGCGCGACATCGCGTCGACGCTGACCGACCTCGGCTACGCCGTCGCGCCCGCCGTCGACTCGGCCGCGGGTGCGTTCGCCTCGATCTCGGCGGTCCGTCCCGATCTCGTACTGATGGACATCCGGCTTCGCGGCGAGCTCGACGGGATCGAGGCCGCGCACAGGATCCGCACCTTGTTCGCGGTGCCGGTCGTGTTCCTCACGTCGCACGCCGACGAGCTCACGATCCAGCGCGCGAAGGGGGCGGGTGCGTATGGCTACGTGCTCAAGCCGTTCGGCGATCGCGATCTCCGCACCGCCATCGAAGTCGCGCTCGAGAAGCACGCGATCGAGCGCAGGATCTCGGAGCGCGAGCGCTGGTTCGCGACGACGCTGCGCTCGATCGGCGATGCGGTGATCGCCACCGATCGCGATCAGCGGATCAGCTTCATGAATACGGTCGCGGAGCGGATCACCGGCTGGCCCAGCGCGGATGCCGTGGGGCGGCCACTCGGCGAGGTGCTCCGGCTCGTCCATGCCAAGACCGGGGTGGTGCTGCCATCCCCACTGACGCGCGCGTTCGAGCAGGGCGTCGCGGTCACCTTGCCGCGCGAGGCCGCGCTGCGTCCGCGCGTTGGCGAGCTGCTTGACGTCGATGACAGTGCCGCGCCGATCATCGATGATCAAGGCAAGCTGGTCGGCGGCGTCGTGATCTTTCGCGATGTCACCGAGCGCCGCGAGCTCGACGAGCGCCTCGCGCACAACGAACGGCTCGCCTCGATCGGCACGCTGTCTGCCGGCATGGCGCACGAGATCAACAACCCGCTCGCGTACGTGCTCGCGAACGTGACGCACGCGGTCGAGGCGCTACCCGAGCTCGAGGCTCGAGTCCGCGCGGTCGCCGGCGCGAGCGCGGAGACCGAGGCCCTTGTCGAAAAGCTCGAGGCCATGCGCGTGGCGCTGCGCGAGGCACAAGAGGGAAGCGAGCGCGTGCACGCGATCGTCCACGACCTCAAGAAGTTCGGGCGCGTCGATTCGCTCGCGCTGTCGCCAATCGGGCTCGTCGAGGCGATGAACGCGGCCATCCGGGCCCTCGCCAAGCGAGGGTTCGAGCCGCGGCTTCGCCGCGAGTTCGAGGTCGCTCCGTTCGTACTGGCGAATGCGAGCCAGCTCGAGCAGGTCTTCACGAACCTCTTGATCAATGCGTGCGAGGCCTCCCGCTCGCCCGATGACGAGATCCTGGTCAAGATCTTCACCGACGGCACCGGCCGAGCCGTCGTCCAGGTTCGCGATCACGGCGTCGGCATCACGCCGGAGCTCCAGCGCCGGATCTTTGATCCCTTCTTCACGACCAAGGAGGTCGGCAAGGGCGTCGGGCTCGGCCTGTCGATCGCGCACAGCATTGTCGGTTCACTCGGTGGCGCGCTCACGGTGACCAGCGTCGCGGGCACCGGTTCGACGTTCCGCATCGTGTTTCCGGGAGTTCCGACCGACGAGATCTTGATCGGCGCGGAGCCCAAACCAGCGCCCAAGCGGCGCGGGCGCGTGCTGGTGATCGATGACGAGCCGGCGATCGGACGCGCACTCACCCGCGTGCTGCAGGTCGATCATGACGTATTCATGGTCACCGCGGCACGCGAGGCCCTGGTCAGCATCTCGGCCGGCCAGGTGTTCGACATCATCCTGTGTGACCTGATGATGCCGGAGATGACCGGGATGGACTTTCACGCGGTGCTCGCCCGTGACTGGCCGAGCCTGGTGTCGCGCATCGTCTTCGTCACCGGCGGAGCGCTGGGTGGCAGGGTGGGGACATTCCTCGACTCGGTCGGGAACCTGACCCTGGTCAAACCGGTCGCTCCCATAGACCTACGCGAGATCGTCACGAGCTACGTGAACAAAAACGAAGGGTCGGAGTAGCTCTTCGCTACTCCGACCCGTAACGAGCACGACTGCTCGACCGTAGGACAAAATCTATCCCCTACTGTTTCAGTAGGTGGGCTCCACGGTAATCCTTTGGGCTTCCTGACGAGCAGGCGTGCACACCCAGATCAGAGGCAGATCCCTGGATAGAAATATAGGAGATTGATTTGTCCCGGGTCTCGCATCGAGCAGCCGTGCTCGAGATCAAAGCTACGCATCGCGATCCAATCCGTCAATTGGAAAAAAGACGGGGCGATCACTTCGCTAAAACTCCGGAGCGCACGGACAACCACGCACCGTGTGGGTTACGCGCTGCGCGACGACGTTACTTGTGGCTGTGACCGTCGTGCGAGTGGTCGTGATCGCGCCAGTTCGGGCCTTCACCGCCCTGCTTCGCCGTCGACTTGATGCCGCGCTTGAGCATCGACTGCAGCGTCTCGACCGCGTCGCCGCGATCTTCGACCGGACCGGCGTGCATGCCGGTATCCATGCGAATCGCGTCGCACGGACACGCTTCGACGCAGAGTCCGCAAACGACGCAGCGCAGCTCGTCGATCTCGAAGATCGCGGGGCGCTTCTCGATGCCCTTCGAGTCGCTCTCTTCCGGGACGATCGTGATGCAGTGCGCCGGGCACACGGTCGGGCAGCACATGCAGGCGACGCAACGAACGTTGCCGTCGTCTCGCATCAGCAAGCGATGGAGGCCGCGGAACCGCTCCGGGTACGTGACCTTCTCTTCCGGATACTGGATGGTTTCGATCTCGCTCCACGCCTTCGTCACGTCGGGTGCACCAGCCTTGGTGCGCTCGGCCTTCGAACGTAGAGGCGAGAACAAGTTCTTCGCGAAGTGTTTGAGCGTGATGCCGAAGCCCTTCGCGCCTGCCGCGAGGAACGTGGTGTCTTGCGCCTCGGGGCGAACGATCTGGACCGAGCGAACGACCTTGCCACCCGCGCTGGTGTGCGTAGCGAGGATCTTCGGACCGGCTTCTTCTTCGACGTGTTCGTGTGATGACGACATAAAATCCTTACGCCATGAACAGAAGCTTGATGAGCGCCGTGAACATGATCCAGCCCAGCGCCGTGGGGAGCAGGACCTTCCAGCCGAGGTTCATCAGCTGATCCGCGCGGAAGCGGGGCAGCGTCCAGCGAACCATGAGCTGGAACCAGCACAACAGGATCACCTTGAGACCGAACGCGGCGAACTGCAGCGCGACGACCGCGCCGTGCGGGAGGTGGAGGACCCAGCCGAGGTTGCCGACGCGGAAACCATCGGCATCGAGGAACGGCACCTGCCAGCCACCGAAGAATACGGTCGCGATGACCGACGCGATGAACACGACCTCGATGAACTCGGCGAGGAAGAAGATGCCCCAGCGCATGCCGGAGTACTCGACGAAGTAACCGATGATCTCGGGCTCGCCTTCCGGGATATCAAACGGTGCACGCTTGGTCTCGGCGATCGCGGCCGTGAAGAACAACACGAGACCGACTGGCTGCCACAACCAGAGCCAGTTGAGCGGATTCGAAGCCGACATCGTCTCGGTCGCGCCGTTCATGACGATCGCGCCGGGCTCGAGCGTGCCGCAGATCAGGAACACGCCAACGAGCGAGAGGCCCATCGACACTTCGTACGACATCATCTGCGACGAGCTGCGCAGGCCACCGAGGAGCGCCCACTTGTTGTAGGACGCCCAGCCGGCGATCGTGCCGCCGTAGTTCGCGAGCGTGAGCACCGCGAAGTAGAAGATCAGGCCGAAGTCGCACGAGAAGACCTGCATCCGGATCGAATCCGCCGACAACGCCGCGGTCATCGTCGAAGGGTCGAGGACGTCGCGTACGACGTGAGGGTAGATCGTCGGGCCGAACGGGATGATGCAGAACGCGATCAGCACCGGCGCGATCGCGATCAAAGGAGCGAGCGTGAACAAGCCCTTGTGGACGTTCGCCGGGATGAAGTCTTCCTTGAAGATCATCTTCAGGGCGTCGGCGACGAAGTGCAGGATGCCCTTGAGCTTGATCGGGCCGATGTGGGCGCGATTCGGGCCGAGGCGATCCTGCATCATCGCGCTCTGGCGACGCTCGGCCCACGTGAGCAGCGACGCGAGCGGCATGATGAGGACGAGGATCAAGAAGACCCACTTGAGCGCGGCGTGATCGAGGACGCCGTAGATCAGCTCCGACCAGGCGTGGCGGACGTAGATCGTGCCGTCGGCGGTTGTCGAGTGAAAGCCGTATTCGCCGGCGGTCGCGAACTGGAAGCAGGACGGTGCCCCCGCGGTCTGCGGAATGGTGAAGGCCGGCGCGACGGTCTCGGTCGAATCGGACGATGCGTGACCGGGCGCGAACGACGTGCCCGGTGCGAACCGGACGATGTCGCCCGGATGGATCGCGAGGCTGTTCGGCGTGAAGCCAGCATCGGTGCCGTTGATCGTGGTCGCGACGAAGTTGTTCTCGGTCGCGATGACCGGGCGCTCGCCCTTGGTGATCGGCTTGTCCGCTTGGGCCGGCTGGCCCTTGCCGATGCACGGCACGACCTTGACCGACGCAGGATCACCGCCGCCGCGGCAGGCCGCCGCCAACGCGAGCAGAAAGATAACTACACCACGCATCAGCCTCGGCTCCCCGCAAAGCGAAGTGCGAGCGGACGAACGTCGCGCTGCCACGTGAGGTCTTTCCAGGCCGGCACCGTCGATGTCATGTCCTTGAACACGTCGCGCGCATGCGCGTACGCGAGCTTCTGACCGGTCGCCGCGGCGAGCCGCACGATCGCATCCCAGCCCGCGATCGCGGCACCGGGAGAGGTCACGGCCGCGTGCATGCGCTGGACGAGGCCCTTTTGATTCGTGGTCGTGGCACCGGTCTCGGCCCAGCTCGCACATGGCAACGCGACCTTCGCGTGCGGCACGGGCCCGCGCTCGTGCGCCGCGATCGAGATGATCTCGATCTCCTTGAGCTTCACCGCATCGAGCCCCGGCACGACATCGCCGAGGATGATCAGCGCGCGCAGGTTCGGCGGTGTGCCGCGATCGAGGTCGAGGGACGGGAGCAAGGTGAGTCCGAGCGCTTCGGCGATCGCCTTGACGCCGGCCGCGTTCGGATTGACATCCGCGACCCGGAGGCGCCCATCCGCACGCGCTGGCACCGGCGGCTTGCCGGCGATGTACACGTGACCCGCACCCCACAGCTTCGCGAGCTTCGCGAGCGCGAAGTTGTCTTCGTTCGAATGCAGCGCCGAGAGCACGACGCCGACTTGCGACGCATCGCGCGTCAAGAACACGCCGAGCCGCTTGGCCGCCGCTTGCACGGCCTTGTCCCAGCTCGCCGGGAGCCCATCGACGACTGCCGAGGCCAGCCGGTCCTCGCGAAGCTCGTGATAGGTCGTGCGACCTTCGTCGCACATCCAGTACGAGTTCACGGCTTCGTTGTGGCGCGGCACGATGCGCCACGCGCGATCGTTCTTGTGGTGGAGCTCGATGTTGCAGCCGGTCGCGCAGCCATTGCAGACGGTCGGCGTGGCCTCGAGCTCCCACGCGCGCATCGTGAACCGGAAGTCCTTCGAGGTCAGCGCGCCGACCGGGCAGACATCGACGGTGTTGAGCGAGTACGGGTTATCGAGCTGCTCGCCCGGTGCGGTCGTGAGGATCTCGTGATCGCCACGGTTCGCGAACTCGAGCTGGTGGACGCCGGCGACGGCGTCACACGTACGAATGCAACGCGAGCACAGGATGCAGCGCTCTTGGTCGAGCACGATCGTCGGGCCGAGGTCGACGACCTTGGCCTTGTGGACCTTTTGCGTGTCGACACGCGAGTCCGCGTTGTCGTGATCGAAGTAGAGCTTCTGCAGCGTGCACTCGCCGGCCTTGTCACAGATCGGGCAATCGATCGGGTGATTGACGAGCGTGAACTCGAGCTGCTGCTTGCGCGCGAGCGTCGACTGCGCGTCGGTCGTGTGGACCGCCATGCCCTCGCCGCAGACTTGCTGGCAGCTCGGCTGGAGCTTCGGGTTCTTCTCGATCGAGACGAGGCACTGCCGGCACTGCGCCACGATCGGGAGCCCCGGGTGGTAGCAGAACGCGGAGATGTCGTTGCCGAGCAGCTTCGCGGCCTCGAGCACGTTCGTGCCCTTCGGTACGGTCACCGCCTGACCGTCGATCGTCAAGGTGACCTGGTCGCTCGGCGGCGCAGGCACTGGAGCAGGAGCAGGAGTTGTTGGAGCTGCCACGTCACTCACTTGTCGCACTCTCCACCGATCATATTGATCATGCCGAAGATCGGCACGATGTCCGCGATGAAGTGACCCTTGAACAACATCTCCGCGGTCGAGAGATGCACGAACGCAGGGGAGCGGCAGTACGCCTTGTACGGGCGACCGGTGCCGTCGGCGACGATGAAGAAGCCGAGCTCGCCATTGCCGCCCTCGACGAACGAGTAGGCCTCGCCGGCGGGGACGCGCACGCCATCCATGATGTGCTTGAAGTGACGGATCATCGATTCGATCGTGTTGTACGTCGCGGCCTTCGGCGGCAACGCGACACGATGATCGTCCGACATGACCGGACCCTCGGGGAGCTGTACGAGACACTGCCGCAGCATCCGCATGCTCTGCTTGAGCTCTTCGAGCCGGACCAGATAGCGATCGTAACAATCACCGGTGGTGCCGAGCGGCACGTCGAACTCGAGCTCGGGATAGATCGAGTACGGGAAATCGCGGCGGACGTCGTAGTCGACGCCCGCCGAGCGCCCGATCGGGCCGACGCAGCCGGTGCGGATCGCGTCTTCCTTGGTGATCGCGCCGATGCCGGCCATCCGGTCGCGAAAGATCTTGTTGTTGCTCAACAGGTTCTCGCACTCGGTCATCACCTCGGCGGTGCGATCGAGCAGGAGCGTGAGCTCGGGGCCGAAGTTCTCCGGCAGGTCCTTCGAGACGCCACCGATGCGGACGTAGCTATGCGTGAGGCGCGCACCCGAGACCTTCTCGAGCAGCTCGTACGCCCACTCGCGCGCCTTCAACAGATAGAGGAACGGCGTGAACGCGCCGAGCTCCATCGCGGAAGCGCCGACACACGTGAGGTGGTCGGTGATCCGCGACAGCTCGCTGACGATCACGCGGATGTACTCCGCGCGTCGCGGGATCTTGGTGGTGAGCCCCATCAACTTCTCGCAGGCCATCGCCCAGCCGCAGTTGTTGATCATCGGCGAGACGTAGTTGAGGCGGTCCGTGTACGGGAACACCTGCGTGTACGTCGCGTACTCGGCTTCCTTCTCGAAGCAACGGTGGAGATACCCGGGCTGCACGTCGCCCTTGATGATCTTCTCGCCATCGACAGTGAGCACGATGCGCACGGTGCCATGCATCGCGGGATGCGACGGGCCCATGTTCACGGTCATCAGGTCGGGCGGCAGCTCCTGCTCGGTATCCGAGAGGTCCTGCACGTCCTTGCGACCGAGCACCAGCTGTTTCAACGTATGCGCGTCACCAGCTAGCGCCATTACTTGTGCTCCCCGGCGTGCGGCGCCTTGATCGGGTTGATGTTGAGATCGTCGCGACGCACGAGCGGCTGACGCTTGTCCTTCGGATAGTCCTTGCGGAGCGGATAGCCGACGAACTCTTCGTACAGATAGATCCGGCGCAAATCCGGGTGACCGTCGAAGCGGATGCCGTACATGTCGAAGGTCTCGCGCTCCTGCCAGTTGAACGCGGGCCACACGTCGGCGAGCGACGGACAGCGCGCATCGCTCTCCGGCAGCTCGATGCTGAGCCGGAGGCGGTGCTTGTGCGTGACCGAACGCAGCTGGTACGAGACCGTGTAGCGCGGCTTGCTCTCGTTCCAGGCTTCGCTCGGCGGACGACCTTGCGGCTTCCAGTCGATCCAATCGGTGCAGGTGCAGAACACCGGTGCATCGAACAGGGTCTTCGGATCATCGCGGAGCCACTTGGCAACCGCGACGAGCTCGTCGCGCTTGATCCATGCGGTCTCGTCGCCGTGAGCGGAGCTGGTGCGTACGACCGCGCCAGGCATTGCGGCCATCAGTGCGTCGAGGGCTTTTTGCGACATCGCTAGATACTCCTCGCCTACTCTTCGTTTTTCTGGGCGATCATTTGCTCGCGCTTCAAGCGGAGCTGGCTGTGACCGCGACCGTCTTGGATCCGATCCATCAGCATCATCAAAGCGTCGAGCACTTGCTCGGGACGTGGCGGGCAACCCGGGATGTAGACATCGACCGGGATGACCTGATCCGCGCCAGGCATCGCGTGATAGTTCTGATAGAAGCCGCCGGTCGACGCACACACGCCGAACGCGATCACCCACTTGGGCTCGGCCATCTGATCGAACACGCGCTTCAACGCCGGACCCTGCTTCTCGGTGACCGTGCCGACGATCATCAGCAGGTCGGACTGGCGCGGCGAGAACCGCGGGAACTCCGCACCGAACCGCGCGATGTCGTACTTCGGCGCGGCGACCGACATGAACTCCATGCCGCAACACGCCGTGACGAACGGATACGTGAACAACGAGAACTTGCGACCCCAGTCGGGGACCCGCGAGAGCTGGCTACTCTTAGCCCACTTCGCGGCATCTTCGAGACGGGTCGTGGTGAGCTCTACTCCCATCCGATTGCCTTCTTTCGCCAGACGTACGCCAGCGCGACGACGAGGATCGCGACGAACAGCAACATCTCGGCGAAGCCGAACACGCTGATCATCGGGAGACCTGCGGGTCCGATGGTGTGCGAGAGGTTGTTGTAGAGGACCGCCCACGGGTACATGAACGCGGCCTCGATATCGAACACGAGGAACAAGATCGCGACTTGGTAGAACCGCACCGAGTAACGTCCTCGTGGCGATCCGATCGGCTCAGATCCGCATTCGAACGGCTTGAGCTTCTCGGGGTTGGAGGCCTTTGGGCCGATCAACACTGCGAGCGCAGTGAAGAGGCCGCAAAACGCCAGGGCGAGAACGATGGCCACTCCGGCCGGCATGTACGCCTGTAGCTGCAAAGCGAGCGCAGTATATGGCGGCCACCTCGCGGGTCAATCTGAGGGGGCGCGGTTTTTCGAGGGTGATCGAGCGGTTACCACCCTCGCGTGGTAGCCTTCCATACCGTGCGTGGCCTGGCCTCGATGGTTGCACTGCTGGGATGCGCCGCCTGCGGCCGAGGTTTCTTCAACCCGGATCCTCAGTTCCAGGATGCCGCGGTCGCGGGCAGCGACACAACGTCGCAGGGGCCGCCGATCCAGTTTGCGCAAGCCGCGTTCGCAAATGGCAGCGCGACGCAGGAGATCTTCGTGTTCTTGCCGTTGGCCCAGCACGCCGGGGCCACGCTCGTGGTCGCGGCGACGTGGGACGCGTCCTCGATCTCGGGCGTCAGCGACCAGCTAGGCGACTCGTTCCAGGCGGCGATCGGCCCGCTCATCACCTCCAACGGCCATCAGCTCGAGATCTTCTACGCGAGCAACGTGCTCGCCTCGGCCTCGGGACAGAACGTCGTCGTCATTGCGTGCTCCGGGCTCGCCAACATGGCCGCGACGGTCGTCGAGTACACCAACGTCGATCGGGTGCAACCCCTCGACGCTGCGGTCGGCAAGATCGGCGCGAACGGTGGAGTGCCGTCGAGTGGCATCCTCCACGCCAGCTATGACGGCGAGCTGCTCGTCGGCGCGGTCACGTCGGAGAGCACGCTCGGTTCGCTTCCCGGCTATTCGCTACGCCAGCAAGCGAACACCTTCCTGTTCGCGGATCTCCAGGCGCCCACGAGCGGCGACTACGCCGCGATCGCCGACGAGCCCTCGAGCAGCAACTGGATCGTGACACTCGTCGGACTCCGTCGCGCGAACTGACTCGTCATCGGGTCGCGAAACGCTACTAGAGGTTCGCTTGCGCGTTGCGCAGAGCGTCTTCGAGCGCGGCGATCATCTCTTCGTTCGTGTCGACGAGGTAGATGGTCTCCGGGTTCGGGCGACGATGCGCGCGAACTTCTTCGACGATCGCGCGCGCCGCTTCATCGATCGGCACGCTGCCGAGGTCAGTGCCGATGCCGGGGATCGCGATGACCTTGAAGTTGTTCCGGTCCGCGGCGATCAGCGCCGCGCGCGCTGCGCGCCGAACATTCTCGGCACCGATCATCATGCCGGGCTCCTCCATCGTCGGAACGTGGATGACGTTCTTCGCGGGGAGTTGACCCGCGGTGGTCACCAAGGCGGCGCCGACCGCGATCGGCGCGGCGGCCATTGCGGCCTGCTGGATCACGTCGCCCCCTTGGCGACGCAGCGTTCCACCAATCCCGCCACCCATGATGCCCAGCGAGTTCGCGGGGTTAACCACGGCGTCTACGGGCAATGTCCAAAGCTCTGCCTTAGCGACGTGAACCTGCATGCGGGCTTCGCCGTACCATGGCCAAGCCCGCGAATTCAAGACAAGTTACGCGCAGGCCTTCTCGAGCTCGGTCTCGACCTTCTCTTCGGTCCACTTACGCGCCACGGCGAGCTCCTTGACCATCAACTGCTTCGCGTTGTCGAGCATTTTGCGCTCGCCAAACGACAGCACCTTGCTGCTCTTGAGCCGGTAGAGATCGCGATAGACCTCGGCGACGTCGAACAGCGAGCCGGTCTTGATCTTCTCCATGAAGCCGCGATAGCGGCGGTTCCAGGTCTGCTTGTCGATATGGACGTCCTTCTCGCGAAGGATGTCGAACACTTCGTCGATCTCGGACGTCGTCGCGACCGGGCGAAGCCCGACCTGGTCCGCCTTGTCCCGGGGGACGAGGATCTGCATGCCCGTTGCGAGCACCTTCAAGACGTAGAAGGAGCACACCGTGGTGTTGATCTCCTTCGACTCGATGCCGATCACCTCCGCAACGCCATGCGCGGGGTAGACAGCCTTCTGTCCGATAGTGAATTCGCTGTTCATGTGTCAGTTCCTCTATTCTGTGTCCAGCCAAGAGCAATGCTGGTGCCAGCTGTAGGGTGACCCCAAGAATCCAGAAGGATTCTTCGAGCTTGGTTCGCTTATCGAGACATCTTGATAGCTGTCCAGCTGCGCCAGGGTGTCACACTTTTTCACGCCCACCCCAACCGGGGCCCCACCGGGAACGGAAGATAGCAGCCGCTCGCCGATGATCCACCACAATCGGTCCTCTTACCTCCTGGCGGGTTGCGTGGTCGGCGTTGCGGCGTACGCGATTTCAGGTGGTTGCGGTGATACGCTTTTCCTCGAGTGAGGGGTTCCATCGGCCAGCTCTTGATCTCGCACGGCGTGATCGACGCCGGTGGCTTGTCGGATGCCTTGGCGCGGCAGAGCGGCCGCCACCCGGTCGCCTCGGAGCTCTACGCTCTCGGTTACGCGTCCGAGCGCCAGCTCTGCACCGCGCTCGCGATCCAATCCGGCTGGCCCGCGATCGTACTCGACGAGTCTGCGATCCAGCTCGACGTCCTCCAGCACGTGTCGATCGAGTGGGCGCGGATCTTCAACGCGCTCGTCGTCTACGAAGATGATCGCACGCTGGTCGTCGCGGCGGCTCGTCCCGAGGATGCGATCGTGCCATCGCGCGAGCTCGGCGCGGCACGCGGCAAGAACGTCGAGCTCCGGATCGCGCTCGACATCACGCTCGCACGCACGATCCGCCAAGCGTTTCGGCGCTGGCGCGCGGGTCACGCGTATCTGACGGGCCCCGAGGCCGAACATCCGGGGCCGTACCTCGCCGTCGTCCACCCCGGAGGCGAGCACACGACGAACGAAGAAGCGCAGCGCCTCGCGCAGCGCGCGCTTGCCGAGGATGCGGCGCGCCAGATCGAGAGCGAGGCCGAGCTCCCGTCGGAAGACAGCGGGCTCGCGAGCTCGACGCTGACCGGCGATTGGCACGTCAACACGGTCACGACGACCGAGGACGGCGATCCGATCGACATGGAGCGGACCGCGATCATCACCGCCGAGCTCGAGCGCGGCGATCGGCCGACGCCGCAAGCGACGACGAAGATGCGTGCGCTCGTCGTCGATCCGGATCCACCAGGACGGATCCAGCTGGTATCCGAGCTCGAGAAACTCGGGTGGGAATGCCAGGCCGTCTCGACGGGCACGCACGCCGTCGAGCTGATGTCGCATCTCTACTTCGACATGGTGTTCGCGGATGTCGCGGCGCCCGAGATCGACGGCTTGAAGCTGTGTCGCGCGATCAAGAAGAGCAAGCGGCTCGAGGTGACGCGCGTGATCGTGACGACCTCGGTCATCGATTCGGGGCAGGTCCCCGAGGACGTGCTGCAGAGTCATGCGGCCGACGGATATCTCGAGAAGCCGATCGATGCGCGCCGGCTGCATCGGATGATTCGCGAGCTGTCGCCCGAAGATCGGCTCGATCACGAGGTCGTGTTGAGCGAGGCGATCAGCCGCTACCACGGTGGCGATATCGATGGCGCGATCCAGCGGTTGCGCGGCGCGCTGGTCACCGATCCTTCGAGTCCGAAGCTCCACTTCATGCTCGCGAACATGCTGCAGCGCGCCTCGCGCTTCGCCGAGGCGGTCGACGAGTACGAATCGACCGTCGAGCTCCAGCCGCAGTACTTCCCGGCGCTGACCCGGCTCGCCTACCTCTACTTTCGGCAGGGCCTGCACGCGCGCGCGGTCGAGACCTGGCGCCGCGCCCTGCCGGTGTGTGAAGACCCGAACCTGCGCCGCAACATCGAGTTGTTCATGCGCAAGCTCGTCGCGGACATGTCGAAGAGCGATGGTCTGAGTTAGATTTCGCGGCACATGCCCGCGCCGCGCATCCGCTACGTGATCTTGGATTTCGATGGCACCTGCACGCAGGTCGACAAGATCCAGGCATCGTTCCTCGACGATTATCGCCGAGCCGTCGGTGTCGAGATCGAGGACTGGAACCGCGCGAAGGCGACGCTGACCAAGGCGTCGCCGACGGCCGGCTGGACGCTGATGAACGCGCCCTCGACGGCACCGGCCGCGGCCGATCCGTACATCCTCGCAGGCGAAGCCGCTGCGTTGCTGTATCGCGAGAAGGGTAAGCCGGCGCCCGACGTGTTCCGCGCGGTCTACGACAAGAACGTCGCGCCGTTTCGACCCGAGCTCCACGACGTGATCGAAGCGCTGCTCCAGAAGAAGGTCCGCGTCGCGTTCATCTCGAACTCCGATGGCCTCGGGATCAAGAATCGAATCGGCGATCTGTTTCACCGGACGTCGGGTCGGCGCGATGCGATTGCCGTGTTCGGAAATGCCCAGAAGTTTCTCGTCAAGGAGCCGCTCGTCGATGCGAAGCTGACCGCCGAGCAGCGGGCGCGGTTCGACAAGCTCGAGGTCGGAGTGCGCCTGCCCGAGCTCGACCGTCCGGTGTACCTGCGGCGTGGCGCGTACTACGAGGCGCTGTGCGCGACGACGTTTCCGCTCGAGCAAACGCTGGTGTGCGGCGATATCTGGGAGCTCGATCTAGCGTTGCCTGCCGCGCTCGGTGCGCACGTCCACCTGATCGAGCGCGCCGCGCCGTTCGAGACGTATCGTTACGAGCGCGAGCGCCTCGCGAAGGGGCAGAGCAGTCCCACGCTCAAGGGCCTGCTCAAGCGCCTCGGGTAGGCACGCTCACGCTCACGCTCACACTCGCGCCCACGCCCACGCTCACGTTCTTCGCTCACTACGCATCGAGATCAGCCGATTCGCTTGCCGTCGGGGGCCCACTGATAGAAGCCTTCGCCGGACTTCTTGCCGAGCTTCTTCGCGGCCACCTTGTCGATCAAGATCTGCGGCGGGGTGAAGCCCGGGCCGAGCACGGTCGTGAGGTACTGCGCGATGCCGAGGCGGACATCGAGGCCGACGAGGTCGGTGAGCTCGAGCGGCCCCATCGGGTGACCGTAGCCGAGCTTCATCGCGGTATCGATATCGGCGGCTGATGCGACCCCTTGCTCGAACATCCGCATCGCCTCGAGGCCGATCACGAGCCCGAGCCGGCTCGATGCGAAGCCGGGCGAATCGGCGACAGTGATCGGCGTCTTGCCGAACTTCTCGACGAGCGCGACCGCGAGCGCGACCGCTTCCGGGTGGACTCTCGGGTGGCGCACGACCTCGACGAGCTTCATCACGTGGACGGGATTGAAGAAGTGCATGCCGACGAGGCGAGCGGGATCCGCGAGGCCGTTCGCGATGTCTGCGATCGGCAGCGACGAGGTATTGGTGGCAAACAAGGCGTGGTCAAGCGCGACCCGATCGACGATGCCGAAGATCTCGCGCTTGAGCCCCAGGATCTCGGGCACCGCTTCGATCACGACCTCCACGTCCTCGACGACCGCCTCGAGATCCTCGAACGCGCTGAGACGCGCGAGCGTGGCATCGCGCGCCTCGGGCGTGACCTTCCCGAGCTCGACGCCCTTCGCGAGATTCTTCGCGATCTTCGCGATCGCACCCGTGGCGGCGCCGGCGACCTTGTCCTGGATCCGCACCGCGATGCCGGCCTGTGCGGCGACATGCGCGATCCCGTGACCCATCGTGCCTGCGCCGATCACGGCGATCGTGCGAACTTGATCGAGAGTGGGGAGTGTCACCGCGCGACCATACTTGGTACGGTTTACGGGTGCACGTAGTAGCCGATGTCGATCGCTTGCAACGCGAGCTCGAAGCGATCTTCGGGCCGCGGCGGGTGTCGACACGCGCCGTCGATCTCGAGACCTATTCGCGCGACATGTGGCCGCGGTTGTTGATCGCATATCGCGAGGGCCAGCAGGGACCTCGCCCGCACGTCGTCGTATGGCCGGAGCACGTGCGCGAGGTCGTCGCGGTCGTCAAGCTCGCGCGCGAGCAGCGCATCCCGATCGTGCCCTACGGCGGTGGCTCGGGTGTCTGCGGGGGCGCGGTGCCGATCCTCGGCGGCATCACCATCGACATGAAGCGGATGCAGCAGATCCGTTCGGTCAGCTCGGCCGAGCTGGTGTGCGATGTCGAGGCCGGGTTGAACGGCGAGCGCTTCGAGCGCGAGCTCGCGCGCCGCGGCTACACGTTCGGGCACTTTCCCTCGTCGATCTATTGCTCGACCGTGGGGGGCTGGATGGCGACCCGCGCGGCGGGCCAGCTGTCGACCAAGTATGGCAAGGTCGAAGATCGCGTCGCCGGGCTCACCGTGGTCACGGGCCGCGGCGAGGTGATCGAGACCGACGGTCCGACCCGAGCGCTGCGTGGCCCGAGCTGGACGCAGCTGATCTGCGGCAGCGAAGGCACGCTCGGCATCATCACGTCGGCTCGGTTGCGCGTGAATCCCGCGCCGCAGCAGCGGGTCTTTCGCGGCTACGAAGTCGAGAGCATCGAGCAGGGGCTCGAGGCGATTCGCCGGGTCGTCCAGAAGGGCCTGCGCCCCGCGGTGATCCGGCTCTACGACGAGCTCGACACGCTGATCAACTCGATGAGCCATCACGATCCGAAGGAGCCGAACGAGCGCGACAAGACGCTCCAGCCGCCGCACCTCGATGTCGAGACCGGCGCGCTCCCGGCGTGGCCGGAGATGGAGCGGGAAGACCGCGGCTTCGTCGATCGCATGATCGCGCTCGCGAAGGGCAAGGGCCTCCGCGGCACGGCGATGAACCTCGCGCTCGGCAAGAGCAGCGTCGTCAACAAGTTGTTCGGCGCGGTCGAGAAGGTCGCGCGCCGCGGATGTCGGATGGTGATCGGGCTCGAAGGCGCGCGGATCCGGACCGAGGTCGAGGCGGCGCTCACGTTCGCGGAGCTCGAGGCCGCGGGGGCGAAAGATCACGGCGAAGATCCGGGCTGGGCGTGGCTGCGCCATCGCTACGCGGTGAGCTATCGGATGTCGCCGGTCTTCCGCGACGGTGCCTTCGTCGACACGATGGAGGTCGCGGCGAGCTGGGATCGCATGCAGGATCTCTATCACTCCGTGCGCAACGCGATCGGCAAGCACGCGCTCGTGATGGCGCACTTCTCCCACGCGTACGCGGATGGTTGCTCGATCTACTTCACGTTCGCCGGCCACGCGCCGGATGCGCCGGGCGCCGAGCGGCTGTACGACGCGATCTGGCGTGATGGGCTCGAGGCGACGACGCGAGTCGGCGGGACGATCAGCCATCACCACGGCGTTGGCCTGCTCAAGGCGCCGTACATGGCGGGCGAGCATCGCGAGGCGATGGCGCTGTTCGAGGCCGCGAAGCAGAGCCTGGATCCCGAGGGCGTGATGAACCCCGGCAAGATGGGATTGCGCCAGCGATGAGCGCGAGAAACGCGGAGCAGCGATGACCGCGAGCGCCATGACCGCGCTGCGTTCCGCGATGGTCGCGGCGGTCGGCCCGGCCTACGTCACCGACGAGCCTGGTGAACACCCGGGGCTGCGCGTGACCCCGGGCTCTGCGGCCGAGGTCGCCGAGGTGATTCGTCGCACCGGCGAGCTGGGCGCGACCA
The DNA here is from genome assembly GCA_025357755.1 of Kofleriaceae bacterium. GTDB lineage: Bacteria > Myxococcota_A > Polyangia > Haliangiales > Haliangiaceae > JABFXX01. The sequence continues at coordinate 63,756 of JANXOP010000049.1, forward strand.
TTCATCCGATCGGCGCGCGCCGCCGCCCGGTCGAAGCCTCGGCCGATGATCGCGAGCGCGTGTTCATCTCGACCTCGCGCCTCGATCAAGTGCTCCAGCTCGACGAGCACTCGCTGCTCGTGCACACGCAAGTCGGGCTCACCGGCCAAGCCCTCGAGCGGATCCTCGCGCCGCGCGGGCTCTCGCTTGGCGACTATCCGCCGGTCGTCTTGGCCTCGTCGATCGGCGGCATCATCGCGGTGCGCACGCCTGGAAAATCGAGCGCGCGTCATGGCTTCTTCGAAGACGCGGTCGTCGGAGTTTCGGCGGTGCTCGCGGATGGACGCACGGTCCACACCCGCGTCGCGCCGCGCCGATCGACGGGTCCGGATCTCGCGCGCGTGCTGTGCGGCAGCGAAGGCACGATCGGCTTCATCACGAGCGCGGTGCTGCGCATCCACAAGGTGCCGGAGGCGCGGCTCGTCGGCGCGTACCTGTTGCCCTCGATGGAAGCCGCCATCAACGCGGTGTATCTCGCGCTGCGTGAAGAGGCCGCACCCTCGGGGATCCGGATCTACGATGCGGCGGAAGCCGCACGGCACTTTAGCAACCTCGAGCTCGCGCCCGATCAGGTGTTGATGTGCGCCGGCACGGCGGGGCCCACGGATCTCGCGGCGTGCGATCGCGATCTCATCACGAGCGCCGTGATCGCCGAAGGCGGCTGGGCCACCGATACGGGGCTCGCGGAGCTGTGGTGGCGCCGCCTGCACGAGGGCGAGCCCACCCCGGCACCGCTGCCGACCCTTCAAGTGATGGGGACACCGACGAAGTTGCAGGTCGTCTATCGCGCCGTGATCGCGGAAGCCGCGCGGCTCGGCACGTCGGCCTCGGCGCATATCTCGCGCTTCGATCCAGATGGCGGCTTGTTGTTCGTGACCCTCGGCGACGAAGCGCAGACCGCCACGATCGAAAAAGTCGCTGCGGCCGCGGGTGGTTGGTTGCTCGGTGCCCGCGCCACGAAGCTCGACGGATATCTGCGCTCGCTCCGCGCCGTGCTCGACCCGCGCGGCATCATGAACCCCGGCACACTCGCGTAAGTCCCACGCGGAGCAGGGGATCTTGGAAGTGTTTCTCCAAGTGAGATGAAGTCATCACGACGGGTCACCCGGTCGTGGTTGTGTAGCGTGGTGAGGCGCGCGCTCGCAGTCGGGCTAGTGATGGCGGCGGCGCCCGCCCTGGCCGATCCGTGTGCGGTCACGATCGTGCGTGCACCCGCCGCCGTGCGCGCCACCGTCGAGAGCTGGCTCGCGACGGAACGCTGTGGCGTGTCGCTCGCGGTCCGGATCGTCGAGAGTGAGGGCGAGCTCTACATCTTCGCGATCGACGACAAGGGGGGCGTGCGTGAACGCACCGTGCCGGACGCGCAGAGCGCTGGCCTGCTGATCGCGAGCTGGACCGCCGACGATGGGCTGACGACTCCGACCTCGGTCGCCGCGCCCGTACCGACGCCGAGCATCGAATCGACGCCGGCCCCGACGCCCGTGCCCTCCGTCTTGATGGCCAGCGACACGACCGTCCGCGAGCACTTCGACGGTCGACCGATCCACTCGCTCGAGAGCCAAGGCGACGAGCACTGGCTCACGCTCGCGGCTGGCTCGACGATGACGTCGGGCTTCGCGGGTCGCGCCGAGATCGAGGTGGTGCGCCACCAGGGCTTCGCAGTGAGCATCGTCACCGGCATCGCTCAAAACCGAGATGCCGCGAGCCTCGACTCGACGATGACGTCGACCTTCCACCCGAGCTACACGGATCTCGTCGCGATGGTGGGTGTCCAGCATACGTGGCGATGGCCGCGCTGGCACGTCCGTGCCGGCGTCGCGGCGGGTGTCGTCGTGTCGTCGCTGTCGCTCGACTGGACGAACCCGTACGGCAACAGCGTTCGCGAGACGGCGTCGTTGGTGTCGCTGGTCACCGAGGCCTCGACCGCAGTGGGCTACGCGGTCACCGCACACTGGGAGGCCGAGGTCGGTCCCGCGATCACGAGCTCGAACCAGGGCTACTACTTGCCGAACCAGATGGAGACGCTGCTGCGTAGGCCATGGAGCGTCGCCGTGTACGTCGGAGTCCGTCGTTCCTTGTAACCGTCCGGGTCGAAAAACCGGCGATGAAAAGCCGGCGACCGGCAACCCCCTACGCATGCGCCTCTGGCTCTCCACCCTCGCACTCGGGACGGTCGTATCCGGCGCGGCGTTCGCGCAAGCCGCACCATGTTCCGTGACGATCGTGCGGGCACCCGAGAGCGAGCGCGCGACGATCGAACAGATCATCGCGAGCGAGGTCTGCGCCACCTCGCTCCAGGTGCGCATCGTCGCGACGGAGACCGGGCTCTACATCCTGGCGACCGATCCGCGAGGGTACGTGCGCGAACGCGTGGTTCCCGACGCGACGAGCGCGGGCGTGTTGATCTCGAGCTGGGCGGGCGAAGCCGCCGTGCAGGCGCTGCCGCCATCGCCACTCGTGACCGAGCCGGTACTCGCGCAGGGCGACGACGATGCCCCCCCGCTGCCCGTGTTCGTGCAGCAACCCGACAAGTTCCTCGCGCTCGCACTCGGGACCGGTGTGCAGCAAGGCACGTTCTCGAGCGACGGCCTGATCGCGCTGCGCGCCGAGCTGGATCTCGCGAGTTACGAGGACTGGACGTTCGGCGTCATCGGCTCGCTCAGCCGCGCGACCGCCAACACCGACGGCATCTCGGTCTACGGAAGCAGCTACAACACCGCGGCTGCGAACGTGAACGACTACGCCGTCGCACTCGCGGTCGGGCACGTCACTCGCTGGGATCGCTGGGACCTGCGCTTCGGCCTCGGCGTGGGCGCGATCGTGACATCGATCAGCGCCATCGGCGGCGATCAAGGCTCGATGAGCCGCAGCTGGATAGAGGGCTCTCTGTTGCTGGGCCACGCGCTCGGTGACGGTAAGGCCTGGGAGCTCGAGGTCGGGCTGGAGGCCTCGCGCGCCGACCAGCAAGGTCAAGTCCGAGACATGCCCTACACCATCGAGCGCGCACCCGGCTCTTTGTTCGCACTCGCCGGCCTTCGGCGGGCACTCTGATCATGCGCGCGGTCATCTTTATCGTGCTGGTCACCGCGGCGCGCGCATTCGCGCAACTGCCGCAGGAGGCGGCATGCGAGGTCGCGGTCGTCCGCGCACCGGACGATGCACGCGCGACGATCGAGCAGATCCTCGCGAGCGAACATTGCACCACGTCGCTCCAGGTTCGCGTCATCCCGACGACTGGCGGCCTGTACCTCATCGCGACCGACGATCACGGCCGCGTCCGCGAGCGCGTCGTGCCCGATGCGACGAGCGCGGGGGTGCTGATCGCGAGCTGGTCGGCCGATGATGGCGTCGCTGGCTCGATCGCGCCTCCCGCTCCGTCACCATCGACCTGGCAGGGGCCACCGCGCGTGCCCTACGGCGATACGTTCCATCCTCCGAGCTCGGTTGTTCCAGAGGGTGTTCCAGAGGGTGCCCTCGACGGTGACGACACCGACGCCGGTGAGCCACCACCGAACGTGCCACGCCCGAAGCGGTTCCTTGCATTTGGTGTTGGCCTCGGCGCCAACAGTGCGTACGGGATCCGCGCCGAGGTCGACGTGCTCGCGCATGCTGGTTGGACGGTCGGCTTGATGGGATTCCTCACGGGTCAGACGATGCGGGTCGATGACCCTGCCAAGTTCCAGACCCTCGATGCGCAGGTCGTCGACTACGGCGCCGCGGTCACCGTCCGTCGGATCGTGCGCTGGGCCGATTGGCATCTCCGTTTCGGGGCCGGCCTCGGCGTCCTGGCCTCGACCGTCAACCTCGATCAGGTGGCTTACAGTGCGACCCGCGTCGCGCGGGGGAGTGGCACGGCCGCGGCGCTCTGGGCCGAGGGTGCGGTGTTCCTCGGTCACTCCATCGGCGAGACCAAGAAGTGGGAGCTCGAGATCGGGCCGACCGCTTCTTACGCCGAGGAGACCTGGGACATCGCGGACACGATGTCGACCCTGACGCGGCAGGCCGGCAGCTTCCAGGTCATCGCCCAGCTGCGTCGAGGCCTATGAAAGCTCGACTCGTCTCCGATGAAACGCGGGCTTTCGGCAACCCCCTGACCATGCGTCTGTCCTTCGTCGCCCTGCTGACCGCCAGCACCGCCGTGGCTCCCGCGTTCGCGCAGCCCGCCGCGCGGTGTGCCGTGACCGTCGTGCGTGCGCCCGACGACGTCCGCCTGACGATCGAACCGATGCTCGCGACGGAGCACTGCACCACCTCGTTGCAGGTTCGCGTCATCCCGACCGAGCGCGGCTTGTACGTGATCGCGGGTGACGAGCACGGCCGGATGCGCGAGCGTGTCGTCCCGAATGCGACAAGTGCTGCCGTCTTGATCGCGAGCTGGGCCTCCGACGACAGCATCACGGGCGCGCCACCGATACCTGTACCACCGGTCTCTGCACCACCGGTCGCGGCCGTCCACGACGGCATCATGGGACCGAGCATGGTGCCGAGCACCGCACCGAGCATGGTCGACGAACCCGATCGCAGCGATGAGGACGACGAGGTCGCCCCGGTGCAGCATCCCGCGCGGTTCATCACCCTCGGCATCGGGGGCGCTGCGGGCAGCGGCACGGGGATTCGCGCGGAGGTCGATCTGCTCGATCACTGCAACTGGACGTTCGGGATACTCGGCTCGATCACCGGCGAGACGATGCGTGTCACGGACTACATGCAGGCATACGCGACCAACTACACCGCGACCACCAGCGACTACGCGCTCGCCGTTGCCGTCGGCGGTACCCACCGGTGGGGCACCTGGCATCTGCGTACCGGTGCGGCGCTCGGGCTCGTGATCTCGACGCTCGAGCTCGAGCCGGACTACTCGAACCAGAACTCTCCGTTCGCGGGCGGTTCGGGCACGACGGCGAGCCCGTGGTTGGAAGCCCATCTGCTGGCGGGGCACTCGCTCGGTGCGACCAAGCGGTGGGAGCTCGAGGTCGGTGCGACCGTGTCATACGCGAAGCAGAGTTGGTTTGTTGGAGCGACGATGGAGACGCTCGCGCGCGATGCCGGGAGCATCATGCTCGTCGCCAACGTGCGGCGCGGAATCTGATGAAGAAAGGAGAGCTCGTCGAGCTACGACCGTCGCGAGCTGCTCGCGCGATGGACCAGGAGATCTCCGATCCGGGTCTGGTAGCGGCATGCGCTGCGGGCGATCGCACGGCGCGCGCCTTGCTGTTCGAGCGCCACGTCGATGCGATCCATCGCTTCGTCGCGCGCATGCGCGGTAGCGATGCGGATGTCGTCGACGATCTGGTCCAGGCGACGTTCTTGCGCGCGTTCGGCGCGGCGGTTCGGTTCAACGGTACGACCGCGCGGGCGTGGCTGCACGGGATCGCCGCGAATGTCGTGAAGGAGCACGCGCGCAAAGAGATCCGTCGCAAGAAGGCGATGAGCGCGGTCGCCGAGGTGACGTTCGGGACGGCGCAGCCGGTCGATCCCACGCTCGCGCGCCTGCCGGGTGCGATCGCAGAGCTCCCGCATGCGCTGCGCGCGGCGTTCGTGCTGATCGATCTCGAAGGCGAGAAGGGGGTCGATGCGGCGAACGCGCTCGGTATCCCTCAAGGCACGCTGTGGCGTCACGTCTTCGAAGCGCGCTGTGCCTTGCGCGCGACGCTTCATGGAGATGATCCGTGAGCTGTCCTAGTGTCGAGCAACTCGCCGCGGCTGCTGCGGGCGAGCACGCCCGTGCCGCCGATCATGCGCTCGCTTGCGCGGAGTGCGCGTCGCTGCTCGCGCAACAAACCGAGGTCCGCGCGCTCGGTCGTCAGCTCGTGCCGCCGAGGCTCTCGCCGTTGCGTCGCGCGAGGCTCGCGCTCGCGTACGATCCGGTCGAGGAGATCCGCTCGCTCGCCTCGCAGTTGCCACCGCCAACGCTCGAGCCGCGCCGGCGTGCGGAGCTCGCGGCGGAGACGCTCGCGCTCGCCGAAACCGTGCAGCGCCAACGCGTGCCGTGGTTCATCCTCGGTCCCGTGCTCGCGGCGGCGGCGGCGGTGGCGCTCGTGGTGGCGCTGCGAAGGGATCCGACGTTGGTCGCGGTCGCGTGGCCCGATCATGCGTGGCTCGACGCGCACGGCGCGTACCGTGGAGCTCGTGCGCCCGCTACACCGCCCGAGGCTCTGGTCCACGCGAGCTCGCCGCTCGGGCCGGTCGCGCCGATCGGCCCGAGCGGGCACGGCGATCCTTCACCGCGTGCGAGCTCGTCGCGCGTCGCGGCGAGCGTGTCGGGGAACGCCGACTACTCGCGTGATCGCGACCGCGTCGAGCTGCGTGACGGGACGATCGCGATCGATGCCCGCGATCGATCGCCGGTTGCAGTCGCGATCGGCGACACGACGATCCACGTCAAGGATGCGCGCGTCGTGATCACCGCGGCGCATGGCGTGATCGTCTCGGCCCACGCGTTCGCAGGTTCGGTCGAGCGCACCAGCCCCGAGTCGACGACGATCATCTCTGCCGGTGAAGTGTGGACCCCGCCGGCGGCCGAGGTCGCGCTGCGCGCCTTCCGCACTGGCTGGACGGCCTTGCACGAAGGTCGCAATGCCGACGCGCTCGCCGCATTCAGTCGCGCGAGTGATCCCGTGATCTCCGAGGAAGCCGCGTTCTGGGCAGCGGTCGCCGAACAGCGGCTCGGTGACCACGAAGCGGCGGTCGCGCGCTTCAAGGCGTTCCTCGATGCCTATCCTGCCTCGACGCGCGCAGCGGCTGCGCGCTCGGCGCTCGACAAGCTCTGAAGCTACCAGTTCACCTGTTCGCGCTTGCCACGGCCGCGACGTTCGCCCCGGCTCTCGTGAGGCGAGTGGCGATCGGAGTAAGCGCGAGCCCGCTTTTGGATCTCGGGGGCGAGTCCGAAAGAGGCGAGGTGCCCGAGCGTCGGCGAGGCGCGCTCGAGATCTGCGACGTGCATCGCGAGCACCGGATCGACAGGACGACCGTCGAGGCGAACTTCGAAGTGGAGGTGTGGGCCGGTCGCGCGGCCGGTCGAGCCGACCTGACCGATCCGTTCGCCCGCCGTGACGGTGTCGCCCTTCTTCGTCTCGATCCGACGCAGGTGACCGTACAGCGTGACGACCCCACCGCCGTGATCGACATAGATCACGTTGCCGTACCCATTCTGCCGACCCGCGAACGAGACGACACCATCACCCGCGACATCGACCGGCGTGCCGGGGTCCGACGGGAAATCGGTGCCGCCGTGAAACTTCCAGGTGTGACGAATCGGATCGTCACGCCAGCCGTACCCCGAGCTCAGCACTTCCGGAATCGGTTGGGTCGTGAGGATCGTGATGTCGGGGATCGTGCTCGGCGTTGCCGCGGCCAAGGCGACGAGGCGGTCGGTCGTGGCGTGAAACAGATCGCGAAGCCCGAGCTCGTAGTGAACGATCGGCTCGATCAGGTCGTGCGTGAAGTGCAGATCGAACGTCGTCGCGAAGCGCGCGACCAGCATCGCGATCGAGCCGGGCACGGGCCTCGGCTCCTCGGCCGCGAGCTGGGTGGCCGCGACCGGGGCCATCCCCGGATCGGTTGGCTCCGCGAGGGGCTTGGAGGTGACCGCACACGCACTCGACGTGACGATCGCTACCGTGAACAACACCCGATGCATGGAGGTCCAAGTTTTTGGCGATCAACCCCTTTGATTCAATGTAGGCATGCGGATTTTCGAGCTTATGTAAGGCAGTGCCAGATTCGTGTTGCGTGTGAGGCGATGCATCATCAAGATGCCAGCGCCGTGAAATCGAGATGGCCGCTCGTCGCAGTCGCACTACTTTCTGCAACGTTGTTCGCGATCTCCGTTTGGATCGGGCAATGGTGGACGGTCGGTGAGGTCGCAGTTGGCCCCATGGGCTCGCGCCATTGTTTCAATGGTGACTGTCGCCCCGCCGGCCTCGCGTGGTTGAACGCTGGGGAGTTATGGCAGCGCTGCGCGATCGCGACGTGGGTCGGTTGCCTCGTCAGCATGGTGCTGCTTCTCGGTGTGGCCGGTGCGTATGCCGCGAACCGCACGCCGAAGCTGATCGCCAAGAGCACGCTGACCGGGCTCGTCACCACGGCACTCGCCGGCGGGTACTTCATCGCGAAGATGCCCAGCGCGGGTGATCCGCAGCTCCAGCAAGGCGCGTACATGTTTATCGCCGCGATCGTGCTCGGCTTCGTCGCGCCGATCAAAGCGCTACGCAGCGCGAAGCCAAGGCCTTGACCAACGTGCGAGCTGGCCAGACCTGCACCCGGAAGCAGCGGCCGAAGTTCTAGAAGAAGCCCGAAAATTGCGCCTATGTGAAGAAATCCAAGAGGTTTGAACTGGGGGCAACGCACAACGAACGGAGCGTTGGCTTGACACGATGGGCCAACCAACCGATCCTTCTCAGGTGGTGCCGCCGGAGCCCACCACAGGGGCCCCTGTCCGCGTAGGTCGGTACGAGGTGATTAGTCATCTCGCTACTGGCGGCATGGCGCAGATCTATCTGGCGCGTCAGACCGGTTTGGGTGCGTTCGAGCGCCACGTGGTCTTGAAGACGATCCTCCGCGAGCGCGCGAGTGATCAGCGCTTCGTCACGATGTTCCTCGATGAAGCGAAGCTCGCCGCGACGCTCAACCACCAGAACATCGCGCAGGTCTACGAGGTCGATCAGGCAGACGGCGCTTACTTCATGGCGATGGAGTACGTCCACGGCGAGAACGCACGCGCGATCCTCGAGACCACGCTGCGCCGGGGTTGGACGATTCCGCTCGAGCTCGCGGTGATGATCGTCAGCGGTGCTGCCGCCGGCCTCCATCACGCACACGAACGCAAAGGCAAGCAGGGTCAGCCGCTCAACATCGTCCACCGCGATGTCACACCCGCGAACATCATGGTCGGCTTCGACGGCAGCGTGAAGGTGCTCGACTTTGGCATCGCGAAAGCCGAAGAGCGCGCGACCAAGACCGTCGGCGGCACGATCAAGGGCAAGTACGGCTACATGTCGCCCGAGCAGTGCAAGGGCAAGCCGATCGATCGCCGGAGCGACATCTTCGCGCTCGGCATCGTGCTCTACGAGCTCACCACGTTGCGCCGGGCGTTCAAGGGCAACGACGACTTCGAGACGATGAAGCGGATCGTCGCTGGCGACGTGATCCTCCCGTCGGTCGCGGTGGCGGGATATCCGCGCGAGCTCGAAGCGATCATCTTGACCGCGATGGCGAACGATCCGAATGCGCGGTTCCAGACCGCGCAAGAGATGACCGAGGCGCTCGATGCGTTCGCCGTACGCGCGAAGCTCACCGCTTCGAACACCGCGATGGGCCGGTTCATGGCGCAGCTGTTCGGCGCCAAAAAGGAACCGTGGGTCGAGCAGGCGGATCGCACGCAGATCTCGGATGGCTCGAGCAACGAGTTGGACGACTCCGAGAACGAGAAGACGATCGCGGTCGACGATCGCGTTCGCGCGCTCGACCGCGGCGTCACCGCGAACGAACGCAACCATGTCGGGCGCTCGACCGGCGGCACGCTTCCAATGCCCGCGGCCGTTCCTCTCGCGGGCGCGTCGATGATGGCGAGCTCGCCCGTGCCCTCCGATCCGAGCGCCTGGCAGGACCAGCGCGAGCAGCGCCGGCCGGCGCTGCCGTTCGAATCGCGAACGCCGGTCCCACAACCGCAGCAGGTCCCGATCACCAACATCGCGCGGCTCGGTAGTGAGCCGCTGAGCGAGCCGGGCGCCCAGCCGCTGATCGACGAGAAGCTCGGCTGGTCGACGGGCATCAAGCCGCTGCAGCACGACGGTAGCGCGACCCGGCTCCAGACCGCGGCGGCGGCGGACTACCGGCTGCACTCGAACCGTGGTTGGCTCTTGTTAATCGTCCTCATGCTCGCGGGCCTCGCTGCCGGCGTGGGCATCGCGATGCACCAAGACCACGACGCGCCAAGCGCGTCACCGTGACGACAATCTGCGACCAAAATCTCGTTTGTTGAAGCGAGGTTGGTCGTGGCATGGTCGCCGCCATGGCAACCCCATCGACGACGAGCAACGGGACGAGCAACGGGACGAGCAACGGCAGCCAAGAGCGCCTCTCGAGCTACAACCCCGCGACCGGTGACTTGCTCGGCAGCGTCGCGATCTTCAGTGCGGCGGATGTCGATGCAGCGGTCGCGCGCGCCAAGATCGCGGCCGAGACGTGGTCGACGCGCAGCTTTGCGACGCGCGCGAACGAGCTCGATGCGTTTCGCCATGCGCTCGCGGCCGAGGCCGACAAGCTCGCGGACATTCTCCATCGCGAGAACGGCAAGCCCGAGCTCGAAGCGCTGACCGAAGTGATGATGTCGCTCGGTCACCTCAAGCATGCCGCGGGCATCGCCGAGAAGGCCCTCGCGACGAAGAAGGTCTCGTCGGGCCTGCTCGCGAACTTCCGCGCCACGATCTCGTATCACGCGCTCGGCGTGGTCGGCGTGATCGGCCCGTGGAACTTCCCGATCAACACGCCGATGGGCTCGATCGCGTACGCGCTCGCCGCGGGCAATGCGGTGGTGTGGAAGCCGAGCGAGCTCACGCCGCTGATCGCGCTCGAGATCGAGAAGATCGCGGCACGCACGTTCGCGCTGCCGGACCTCTTGCAAGTCGTGACCGGCGCAGGTGCGACCGGCGCGGCGCTCGCGAAGTCCGCGGTCAACAAGATCTCGTTCACGGGCAGTGCCGCGACCGGCAAGCGCGTGATGCTCGCGGCCGCGGAGCGCCTCACGCCAGTGTTGATGGAGCTCGGCGGCAAGGACGCGATGATCGTCACCGACGATGCGGATCTCGAAAAGGCGGCCGAAGCCGCGGTCTACGGCGGGCTCTCGAATGCGGGCCAGGCGTGCGTCGCGATCGAGCGCGTCTATGTGAGCGACGCGATCCACGACCGGTTCGTCGAGGAAGTCGTCAAGCAGGTCAAGGAGCTCAAGGTCGGCGGCGACGACGGTCACCTCGGTGCGATGACCTCGGAAGCACAGATCCACATCATCCGCGATCACCTCGAAGATGCGGTGAAGAAGGGCGCGAAGGTCCACACCGGTGGTCCCGGCGCGATCAGCGGCAGCTATATCCAGCCGACCGTGCTCACGAACGTCAACCACGAGATGAAGATCATGGTCGAGGAGACCTTCGGTCCCGTGATCCCGATCCAGAAGGTAAAATCGATCGACGAAGCGATCCGGCTCGCGAACGATTCGAAGTTCGGCCTCGGCTCGAGCGTGTTCGCGAAGAAGTCGGCGCGCTCGATCGCGGAACGCATGCGCGCGGGCATGACGTCGATCAACTCGGTGATGGCGTTCGCCGGGATCTATGGCCTACCGTTCGGCGGCGTCGGCGATTCTGGCTTCGGTCGGATCCACGGCGAAGAAGGCATTCGCGAGTTCTCACGCGTGAAGGCGACCGCCGAGCAATCGTTCTCGTTGCCGATGAACATGATGAGCTTCCGCCAGAAGGGCGACATGCCGAAGCAGCTGCGCGGCATGATCAAGAACCTGTACGGCGATGGCATCATCTCGAAGGCCGGCGATCTTCTCCGCAAGATCCGCATTTGATCACGAGGGACGGTGAACGGCTCGCGCAGATCGCGGGCACGCTGGGCACCGCGATCCGAGCGGCGCAAGCCGGCGAGCGCGTGCGGCTGCCCGTGCTCCAGGCTGCGGATGCGGCGGGACTGGTGATGGTGATGCACGCGCAGCTCGATGTGGCGATCGAAGCGCGCAGCGCCGAGGCCGCCGAACGAGGGTTGACGATCGCGTGCACGGAGGGGTGCAGCGCTTGCTGTGCGTCGCCGCTGCTGGTCTCCGAAGGTGAAGCGGTCGCGGTGGCCGCGTGGCTCGGCGAGCAGCCCGAGATCCGCGCGCAGTTCGCGGCAGCGTACCCGGCGTGGAAGAAGGCGGTTGGCAGCGCGGGCCCTGCGCTCGAGAAGGCGCGCACCGACGAAGCGCGCACCGCGGCGGCGATGGAGCTTCGCAAGCAGCACGTGATGTGCGCGTTCAATCGCGGTGGTTCGTGCACGATCTACGAGGCGAGGCCGGCGCGCTGTCGCAAGGTTCACGCCCTCGAGACCAACGTGGCGTGTGGCCCCGAGGGTGACGGTAAGGTCCAGTATTTCGAGCATCTCCGGACCGAGGCGACGTTCGAAGAACAGGAGCCGATGCGCGGCGCGTTGCACCATGCGCTACGCCCGAACGCGGGCCTCGAGCTACTTTGCTCCTCGGTGCATCGGATGATCACGGCCCGCGTGCCGCGCAATGCGCCGTGCGCGTGTGGCTCGGGCAAGCTCTCGAAGCACTGCTGCGCGCGCGCGTAGCCCACTCCTTCCCCACCGTGGTTTTGAACGGCTGATCTGCAACTCGTGCCGCGCACGTTCTACTCTGTCGAGTAGCCCCTAGTTACGGCACGACGTGTCGGAGCCCGGGCATTTGAAGCGAACGTGGATGTGATTGTTGTGGTTCGGGATGTGCCGGACCAGCGCATCACTGGCACCGCGGCTCGGGTACTGGAACAGGTGCTCGAGGATCGTCTCGTCCTCGCCGTGATCCTTGGCCCAGTGATAGAGCAGGCCCTGGACGTTGTAGTCGAGGAAGATCACCTGCGCGCCGCCGTCTTCTTTCGCGGTCTCGGCGAATTCGTTGACCAGCGCATACGTCGCTTCGCAATCGAGGTTGTCGGCGGTCGCGGGGATGAAGTCCTCGGGAAAGCTCGCGGGCTTGGATTTGTAGACGAGGCCGATATCGACATCGCGGCCGGACTGATGCGAGCGGTGCTGCGTGATCTGACCGCCGGACTCCTGCGAGATGTCGCCGACCGCGAACACGTGCGCCTCGGGAAACTGCTCGCGCAGATCGGTGATCGCGTGATGGATGAACTCGACGGTGGTCTTGGTGCCGAACGCGCGATACGGCCGGCGGATCACGTAGCCATCACCTTCTGCGAGCTGGGTCGGATCGTGGAGCTTGCCTTGCCACGGTTGGCCGAGGCTCTGGCCTTCGATCGGCCCGCGGATCACGTAGGCGGCGCGGATCCGCGGTGCGCTACCCTTGGCGGGCTCGTGGAAGCGCGCACGCGCCGAGCGCTTGGCTTTTTCTTTCGAGGCGTGGTGCGCCTCGCGTTTGGGTTTCGCCTCTGCGCTAGCAGTAGCGGCAAGAACGAGCGAGCACGCAACGATCGCAAACGAACGCATGAACCCCACGACGAGTATCGTGCCGATCCGCGCGTACGCGAGCCAATTTTCGGCGGCGATTGTTTGAGCACCAAATGGTTTACCTGCGCAGCTGGTCAGTGCTTCGCGGCGCGACACCGCTCGGCGAGGATCTTCGAGATCGGCGTGAGGTCGTCCTGCAGGGTCTTCGCGAAGTCGCGGCGCGAGAGGGTCTTGCCTGCGCGGAGCAGCGAGGCGAGGTCACCACAGGCGCGATGGGCCAGCAGGATCGGCGCGGCGCCGCCGTTATATACGCGCGATTCGGTGAGCGACGCGTTGTTCGGCCGCGTCCGTAGCTTCAGGTCGTCGACGAGCTCGTCGATGATCTTCGCCTTCTCGGCGAGCTTCTTGGCGCGGGGCAACGGGCCCTCGTAGACCTTCTTGAGCGCCTCGTACGCGGCCAGGGTCCGCACGGTCCGCGGATAGTGAAGTGCCTGGCCGAGCGTCCACGCGAGCTCCTCGGGGGAGCCCGGGCCGAAGTGGATCTCGATCCAGTGATCGGTCAACGCATCGGCGATATACGACGCGAAGCTCTCGTTGAAGAAGGGCTCGTCGGGTACGAGCACGGTCGCGTGGACGGACTCGTGGAGGATCACGTTCGCGAGCTCCGGCAGGGCGTCGTCTCCACCGCCGAGCATGGTCGAGAGCACCGGATCGGGGAACCAGCCGCCGGTCGAGTACGCCGACGCAGGGCGCACGATCGCGTCGTAGCCTTCGCTCTCGAGCTTCTGCTTGAACTCGATCGCATCCTGTTGATCGAACCAGCCGAGACCCGCGAAGCAGCCGACGATCGGAAAGCACCAGCGCCGCGGCTTGAATGCAACCGGATCCGCGGCGCCCGTGAACCAGACGGCGGCCGGGCGGCCGAGCATCGCGTACGCCTCGTAGTTGCGGCGGATGCGGAGGCCGTAGCTGCGGCCGTACGTCTTGATCTCGGGGATCTCGGCGAGCATCATCGCGGTGCGCAGCGGCGTCGCCGGATCGTCGATGACGTCCTCGATCGGCTTGGCCTTGCCGAGCAGCTCGAACTGGCCGTGCGCCGCTTGCGCGACATACGTGGTGTAGAGGCAACCGGAGCCCAGGGCCGCGCAGAGGGCGAGCGCGAGCTTCACAGCTTGCTCGCGATCGCCTTCGCGAGCTCCGCGCCATCCTCGAGCGTGCCGGTCGGCCAGCCGACACCGAGCCCGCTGGTGTCGTCGAGCTTCGGGATGATGTGGAAGTGGACGTGGAACACGGCCTGATGCGCCATCGCGCCGTTGTTCTGGAGCACGTTGAACGCCGTCGCGCCGGTCGCGGCCAGGACGGCGCGTGACAGGCGAGGTAACACGCGGCCGATCGCGGCAGCGGCTTCGTCGGACAACTGGTCCAGCGTCGCCGCTGCTTCTTTCGGGATCACGAGCGTGTGTCCGCGCGCGACAGGTCCGATATCGAGGAACGCGAGGACGTGCTCGTCCTCGTAGATCTTGTGGCAGGGAATTTCGCCTCGGATGATCTTGGCGAAGATCGTCATGCCCCAGCTTACATCGAGGCGCGGTCACCCGCCGTCGGCACGAGCACGCGTTCTGCGCGATGAGGAGCAATCGTACGTGCTGATGCGATCGGCAGCGTGAGCGTCGCCGACTCGCCCATCGCGCTGCCGACCACGGTCACCGTGCCGCTGCTCTGATCGGTGCCGACCGAGACGCAGTTGCCCAGCGCGTTCTGGGTCTTGTCGACGTTGTCGACGAGGTAATGCCAATCGAGTCCCGCGACATAGTGACCATCGGTCATCGCATCGAAGCAGACGATGGTGCTGCCCATCGGGCTGAGCGTCGTCGCGTTGTCGGGCGCCTTCGCGATCTGATCGAGGTGATCGACGACGATCACGTCGAGGTGCGCGGTTGGCTTGTCGCCCGCGGTGACGCCGAGCGGATAGGTCCCGGCGGTCGCTGCGAGCTGGAGGGCATCCCAGCTCGGTTGCGTCGCGCCGGCTAGCTCGAGCGCCATGCTCTGATCGATCAAGCGTTCTTCGCGCGGGCCGGTGCTCTCCTGGACCTGGCCGTAGAGCGCGACACCGAGCTTCACGGTCCCGGTCGCGAACGCGACGTCGACGCCTTCCGGGACGATCTCGGTCGTCGCCGGCACGAGCGCCATGCGTGAGACCGTCGCGCCGGTGAGCGAGTGGCGATCGAAGAGCTCGCCCTTGGTGGCATCCAGGATCCGGAGATAGTTCGTGCGGCTCGCGATGCCGCGCATCGTGACGATCGAGCCGGCTTGATGATCGAGGGCAACGCCGTTCCCGCCGTCATCATCGGCCGTGTACGCGAGATCGAGCGGCACGTAGACGCCGACGACGTCGCGCTCGTAGTCGATCGCGATGTCCTGCGTGCCACCGATCGCGGTCGGCGAGGGCCCGACCACCGATGCGTAGTCCGCGAACGCGGCGCCGACGAACTCGAGGCCTTGCGGCGTGAGAGCGGAGCAGGTTTCACCCGCAGGACACGCACCAGAATCGTGGCGCTCACCGCCGTAGCAGGCAGGCACGAGCAGCAGAGACGCGATCACCAGGCTCTTCATTTGTGTGAGGTCATGAAGCATTGGTCGTGCCACTGGACCACACCTAAGTTTCCAAGCAGTTCCCGCAACTAGTGTCACCATTTGCCAGTTTTCCGAGACGTAAATGTCGCGGCTCGCTCGCCTGGCGAGGCTAGGGATCGAAGCGATAGCCCGAGCCGCGCACGGTGATGAAGTGCTGCGGGAGCTCCGGATCGTTCTCGAACCGCTTACGGAGCTGGCCGACAAAGTTGTCGACGGTGCGCACCGAGCCGGCGGATTGGCCCCAGACGAGGCTGAACAACTGCGCGCGCGCGTAGACCTGGTTCGGGTTGCGCACGAAGAACACGAGCAACTCGAACTCGAGATGGGTGAGCTTGATCTCGACACCGGCCCGCATCACCACGCGCTGCGCGAGATCGATCGCGACATCATCGAAGCCGAGCTCGAGCTCCAGCGGACGCGGGACCACCGCCGGCACCACGACCGCCGGTTGGGCGCGGCGCAAGACGGCATCGATCCGCGCCAGCAACTCCGCGAGCGCGAACGGCTTGGTGACGTAGTCGTCGGCACCGAGCCGGAGCGCGGCCACCTTGTCGTACTCGCCATCGCGCGCCGAGAGCACGATCACGGGCACGAGGTTGTCGGCATCGCGCAGCGCGGCCATGACCTCGAGGCCGTTCTTCTTCGGCAGGTTGATATCGAGCAGCACGAGCGAGAAGTCTTGCTCGGTCGCGAGCGTGATCGCTTCATCGCCATCGCGCGCGATCACGGTCTGCCGGCCAGCGAGCTTGAGGTTGAGCGCTAGACCTGTCGCGATGGCCTCGTCATCCTCGACGATGAGGATCACGAGGTCACCGGAATGGTGTCGCGATCCGCCTCGGGCTCGCGCTGGCGCCTGAGCCGGATCCGGAAGGCGGTGTTGCCGGGCTCCGAGACGAAATCGATCTTGCCGCGGTTGCCTTTGACGATCGTGCGCACGAACGCGAGGCCGAGGCCGACGCCCGGGATGCCGCTGTCGTGGATCGCGCGGCCGCGCTTGAACTGCTCGTAGATCGAGCCCTGATCGGCGCGCTCGATGCCGATGCCGTTGTCGCGCACGATGATCTCGAGCTTGCGACCGGTCGCGTGCGCCTCGATCCCGATCTTCTTGTCCTCGCCGGTGTACTTCCACGCGTTGTGGAGCAGGTTGCCGAGCGCGCGCACGAGCGTCTCCCTGTCACCGATCGCGACGAGGCCGCGCTCGACGTCGATCGAGACGGGCGTCGGATTCGAGAGCGAGTGTGCATCGAACATCGCGATCGCTTCGTCGACCAGGTGGCGAACATCGACGGGCTCGCGCGACCACGGGTGCTGGCCGGCTTCGAGCTTCGAGAGCTCGAGCACGCGCCCGACGAGCGTCTCGAGCCGCTGGGTCTCGCGTGCGAGCAGGGTGAGGACCTCGCGGCGATCACTCTCGTTCAAGCGATCGTCGCGCAGCGATTCGAGCAGCAACCGGATCGAGGTCACCGGCGTGCGCAGCTCGTGCGACACCGCCGAGGTGAAGTCGTTCTGGATCCGCGCGAGCCCCGCACCCTTGGTTACGAAGATCGAGACCAGGATGTAGCCGGTGATGCCCGACGTGCAGAACGTCAGCACGAGCAACCCCGAGATCAGCGTGGTCACGGCGTTGCTGCGCAGGGACAACAGGATCACGCCGACGCCGGTCATGAGGATCGTCGGCACGAGGATCGCGAGCATCAGCACGAGCTGCGCGCGACGGAGCTGGATGTTCGCGGGTGGGAGCTGCACTAGGCCGCGAGCGCCGAGGAGTCATCCTCGGCGGCGATATCGGCGCGGATGTGATCCGGCACGGGGTGGAGATCCCAGACCAAGCCCACCACCGACATCGCGCGAAGCACGTAAAACGTGACGTCGTACTCCCACCAGAAGAAGCCGTTGCGCGCACTCACTTGATAGTGGTGATGGTTGTTGTGCCAGCCCTCGCCGAGGGTGATCACGGCGAGCACCGGGTTGTTGCGCGAGTCGTCGCCAGTCTTGTAGCGGCGCGAGCCCCACAGGTGCGACAGCGAGTTGATCGTGAACGTGCCGTGCCAGCACATGACCTGGGGCAGCGCGAACGCCCAGACCAGGCCCCAGAAGCCACCGATGACGAACGCGAGTACGCCCATCGCGATGGGCGGAACCATCCAGAGTTTGTCGAGCCACACGAGCTCGGGGTACTTCGTGAAGTCTTTGATCCGCGAGTAGTCGACCTCCTCTAGATCGCGCGCGAGGAACCAGCCCATGTGCGACCACCAGAAGCCGGACTGGATCACGGAGTGGATGTCGCCGGGCTGATCGCTCAGCCGATGGTGCACGCGATGATGTGCCGCCCACCACAGCGCGCCCTTTTCGCCGGTGCACTGCGCGCCGAGCGCGAGCACGAACTGGAACCAGCGCGAGGTCTTGTACGTGCGGTGCGAGAAGTACCGATGGTACCCGCCCGTGACGAACCACATCCGCGGCACGTAGCAGGCGAGGGCGACGAGCAAACCCGTCAGGGAAAACCCGGTGAGCGCGACTCCCACGATCGCGAGCAGATGCACGCCCCAGAACGGGATCGTGAGCGCGTTCAGGTAGATCGATCGCCAGCTCTGTGCCTGCGCAGTTGCGACAGCGTTCACCTCCACGGATTACCACGAGTGCTAGGGTCTCGGCATGAAATACAGGAACCTCGGAGCCGCCGGCGTAAAGGTCTCGAATCTCTGCCTCGGCGGGATGACCTTCGGCGAAGCCGACGAGAGCTCCTTCATGCACAAGGTCGGCTCGGACGAGGCGACCGCGTTCGCGGTGCTCGATCGTGCGGTCGCGGCGGGGATCAACTTCATCGATACGGCCGACGTCTACGGCCAGGACGGGCTGTCGGAGCGCGTGCTCGGCACGTGGCTCACGAACGGCGGTCAGCGCGACAAGCTCGTGATCGCGACGAAGTTTCGCTTCACCATGGGCGAGGGCGCCAACAAGAGCGGCGGCTCGCGCTATCGCATCATCAAGTGCTGCGAGGATTCGCTGCGCCGCTTGAAGACCGATCGCATCGACCTCTATCAGATCCACGCGCAGGACCTCGCGGTCGCGGAAGACGAGACGCTGCGCGCGCTCGATGATCTCGTGCGTGCAGGCAAGGTGGTCTACACCGGGTGCTCGAACTACGCGGCCTACCGGCTCGCGAACAGCTTGTGGGAGAGTAAGACTCGGCAGCTCGCGAGCTTCGCGACGCTGCAAGCGCAGTACAGCTTGGTCGCGCGCGACATCGAGCGCGAGCACGTACCGCTGTGCCGGACCGCCGGGCTTGGCATCTTGCCGTGGTCGCCGCTCGCCTCGGGATTTCTCTCGGGCAAGTACGAGCAGGGCAAGCCGCCGGCCGCCGACACGCGGCTCGGTCAAGGTGATCGGTACAAGCGCTGGGACAACGAGCGCAACTGGAAGATCATCGCAGCGGTGCGCGCGGTCGCGAGCGAGCTCTCCAGCACACCCTCGGCGGTCAGCCTCGCGTGGTTGCTCGCGAAGCCGCAGGTAACTTCGGTGATCTTCGGCGCGCGCAACCTCGAGCAACTCGATGCGAACCTCGCGGCAGCGGATCTCGAGCTCACGGCGAACCACGTCGACGTCCTCGATAAGGCCTCGGCGTTCCCGCTCGGCTATCCGTACGACTTCATCGGCGCGAACGGCGTCTGGTAGCCACGGCGCGAGCCGGGCGCGCGAATCGAGACCGCATCAGGTCGCGGCGGCGAGCGCACTCGCGATGGCGGGACCGAGCCGATCGAGCTTGTCCTTCATCACGCAGCCAACAGCGCCAGCCCGCACGAGGCGGTACGCCGCCTCTCCTCCGACGACGCCCGACACGAGCAAGAGCGGCGTCGTGCGGCCGCTCGCCTTGATCTGGGCGAGCGCGCGCTCGGGAGAAAACGCCGGCATCGCGTAGTCGCAGATCACGAGATCGGCACGCGGTAACGCATTCGCGAAGTCCGACTCGAGCTCGACCCGATGCCATTCGATCGTGTAGCCCGCGCGCTGCACCTTGTAGGCGATCAGCATCGCGTCGTCTTCGCTGTCGTCCGCGATCAGCACGCGCAACACGATCACCTGACCTCCTGGCCGATTGTGAACTCGAACCTGCTCCCCCGCCCGAGCTCGGAGGTCGCCGCGATCCTGCCGTGGTGCCATTCGACGATCCGACGCACGTTCGCCAGGCCGACGCCGGTGCCTTCGAACTCTTGCTCGGAGTGCAGCCGCTGAAACACGCCGAACAGGCGGTGCGCGTGGCGCGTATCGAACCCGACGCCGTTGTCGCGCACGAAGTACACCGGCTCGCCATCGCGCAGCTCGCAGCCGATGGTGATCTTCATCTGCTCGCGGTTGCGCGAGTACTTCAAGGCATTATCGATCAGGTTCTGCCACACCGCGCGGAGCAGCGACGGATCCGCGTTGCACGTGCCGAGCGGCTGCATCACGAGCTCGAGCCGATCACCGAGTGCCTTGCCAGTGAGGAGCTCTTCGACGACCGATCGGACCATCGGATCGAGATCGATCTCGGAGCGAGCGATGCTGTTCTTGCCGAGGCGAGAGAACTCGAGCAGGTGATCGATGAGATCGCGCAGCCGGATCGCTCCACCGGCGATGCTGCCGAGCAAGCGCTTGGCTTCCGGCGGAAGCTCGGTGCTGAAGTCCTCGAGCAGGATCTGCGAGAACCCGTTCATCGTGCGCAGCGGTGCACGGAGATCGTGCGAGACCGAGGACGTGAACGCTTCGAGATCGCGGTTCATGACCTCGAGCGAGAACGTCCGGTCCTTGACGCGCTGTTCGAGACTGGCATTGAGCTCGCGCAGCGTGGCTTCCGCGCGCGTGCGCTCGACGAACAAGCCGAGCAGGCGGCCGACCGCATCGAACAGGCCGAGCTCGCCGGCCTCGAGGGGTTCGGGATCCACGTTGCGGGCAGCGAGAGCAACCACGCCGAGGACCTCGGAGCCGCGCAGGATCGGGAAAGCGACCGCGCGCGTCATACCGGCCGCGACGGCGACCGCGCCGTGTGGACCGCGCACGACGTCGAAGGCGACCTTCTCGGGCTTACTCGTCGCGAGTACCCGACCGAGCAGGCCCGCGTTCGGATCGATCAAGGTCGCGCTCGTGAACGCGCGCAGCTCCGAGAGCTCGTCACGTGCTGGCCACGTCGCGAGACAACGCAACACGCCTTCGCTGTTCGGCAGCCACACCGCGCCGCAGTCCCAGCCTTCGGCGCGACACAGCGCTTCGACTACGTTCGGTAGGGCGGTATCGAGCCCCGCGGATTCGGCGAGCTTTTCACCGATGGCGTGTTGGGCAAGCAGGCGGCGTTCGACGCGCTTGCGCGCCGAGAGATCGGTGAACACGGAGAGCCGATACAACGTACCGCTCAACGTGATCTGTTCGGTCGACAGCAGCGCCCAGTGCCCGCCGCCGCCCTTCACCGCGATCTCGACCTCGACCGCGGCGAGCCGACCGGTCCGTTCGATCACCCGAAGGAGCTCGGACCGAGGAGGTTGGAGCACGAGGCGAAGATCACCGGCGTCTCGGCCGACGAGATCTTCGCGCGCCTGCTGGGTGAGCTCGAGCATGCGCCGGTTGACCGAGACGACGACGCCCGTCGTGCCGTGCACGAGGATCATGCCGGCGGGGCTCGCATCGAAGGCGACCTCGAACGCTTCCTCGGCCTGCTTGCGCGCGGTGATGTCGATCAGCGTGGTCAGCGTGCACGAACCTTCGGGCAGCTCGATCGGCTTCGCGCTGGCGAGCACGATCCGGATCTCGCCGTTGCGCGTGCGCAGCCGTAGCTCGCTCTCGTAGCCACAGAGGTTCGTGCGGTGCTCGGCGACGCGGCGGGCGACCTCGGTCTCGCTGAGCTGCTCGAGCTCGATGGGCGTCTTACCGATCACGTGCTCGCGGGTCTCGCCGAACAGCTCTAGCCAGCGCGGATTGACGTCGAGGATCTTCAGCGTGTCACGGCGCGCGATCACCATAGCGGCGGCGTTGCCGTGGAACGCCTGCTCGAACCGCTGTTCGAAGTTCTGCGATGCCGGCGCGCTGACGTTCTCGATCACGAGCATCACCTCGCCGGTGCTGGTCGTGGATGCGGTGACTTCGTACTTCGAGCCATCGAGGCTAACTGCCTCGGTCTCCGAACCGCTGATCCGCACCCGCGCGAACAACGGCAGGAGCTGGGCGACGACGTGGCGGACCGCGGCGAAAGCCGGGTTGTGCTCGAGCACCTCGGTACCGACGACCCGGTCGCGTTCGACGATCAACCGGCAGCGCGCGGCGCCCGACCGGAGCCGCTCGAAGAGCAGCCGGAATGGATCATCCGATCGGACGGGAGGTCCCATCGCCACCATCCCGCCCACCATACCGGTAGCTAGATCGACCAGTCATCATTTTTGTTGAGACGTTCAGTCGCGCATCGGGATGCCGCCGATGAAGTCGTTCTTCCCGAGCGGTACGCCGTTGTGTCGCAGGATCGCGTAGCAGAGCGTAGTGTGGAAGTAGAAGTTCGGGAGTGCGAACTGGGTCACGTACTCGATTCCGGTCATCCACTTCGACTGCATCCACGGCAGCGAAATTTTCTTCTCGGCGGAGCCTTCGAGGTCGGACGTTTTGAACGTCTCGAGGTAGGTCAACACGGCGGTGATCCGCGCGTGGAGTTGCTCGAACGTGGTCTCGGTATCGGCGTGCGCAGGCCACTCTTTCCCGGCCAGGCGACCCGGAATGAACTTCGCGTTGTCGCAGACGGTCTGGATCTGACGCACCAGCGGATACTGATCCGGCGCGAGCCGCGCTCCGATCAAGTTGTCGACAGGGAACTTGCGCTGCTCGGCGTACTGCTCCGCGGACTTCAACCAGCGATCGACGTTGCGAAGGGTCTTCGCGAGCTGGGGGACGGTGAGCTCGAACAAGTTCATGGTCCATGAGGGTAGCGCGCACTTGAGCGCGTGGCGCGTCGGCGTTAGCGTATTCGCAATGAGCGATGACCTCGATGCGCTGGCTAGTAACACCGTGGGCCCGAGCGTCAGCAAAGAAGAGATCGCGAAGCAGGTCGCGCTGCTCGGCGCGCGGTGGTCGATCGACGGACTCGATCTCGTGCTCGCGCTCGCGGGCGTCAAGGGCATGGCGAAGTGCGGCGAGGCCGTCGCGTTCGCGACCCAGCTCGCGGACGAGATGGACCATCACCCCGACATCGTGATGGCCTATCCTGGAACCACGCTGAAGATTCACACTCACGACAAGAAGGCGATCACGTTGCTCGACCTCGTCTACGCGGCGCGCCTCGAACGCTGGTTGCGCGAGCAGGGTTGGTGATCAGCTACGGCAAAAGACGGTGAGCTCGTCGAGCTGACGGCCGTCGACGAAGCCGGCCGCCATCTCGCACAGCGCCGCGGTATCGGCGACGGTCGCGAGCTGCCGGAGCTCGCTATCGATGCAGTCCGGATCGCCCAACAAGTTCACGTGCGTGCCGCGGCGCAGCTGTGCGGCCGCGATCTTCACGCTCGAGCCGTGGATGCACACGATATCGACCGCGAGGGCTTCGGCGAGCGAGACCACGCGCCCTCCGACCGCGGCGGCGACCACTCGACTCGTGCACCGCAAGTCGGTCGGTTTGAACCACTCGCGATGCGCCTCGAGCGAGAGCTGCGCGAGCGCGACCTGATCATCGCTATCGCAGATCAGCGAGAAGCTGCGCGGTGACCCGACCGCGAGAAAGTGCGAGGCGACCGCGCCGGTCGCCGCGAGGAACCTGTCGCTGCCATCCTGGACGAGCGGCGTGCGCTGCGTCGCCGCAGTGACGTACGCGCGCTCGACCTCGAGCACCCAGCTCAAAATTCGGCCTGGCGAGGCGCGCGCGGGAACGGAATGACATCGCGAATATTCTCGATGCCGGTCGCATAGATGATCGCGCGTTCGAAGCCGAGGCCGAAGCCGGCGTGCGGCACCGTGCCATAGCGCCGCAGATCGCGATACCAGCCGTAATCGGCCGGGTTCAGCTTCATCTCGGTGATCCGCGCGTCGAGCACGTCGAGCCGTTCTTCGCGCTGGCTGCCACCGATGATCTCGCCGATGCCAGGCGCGAGCACGTCCATCGCCGCGACGGTCTTACCGTCGGGGTTCTGGCGCATGTAGAACGCCTTGATGTCCTTCGGGTAATTCACGACGGCGACCGGACCCTTGATCACGTGCTCGGTCAGATACTTCTCGTGTTCGCTCTGCAGATCGATGCCCCATTTCACGGGGAACTCGAACTTCTGCTTGGCCTTCTCGAGCTCCTTGATCGCGTCGGTGTAGTCGAGCCTGGCGAACTTCGATTCGACCATCGACTGGAGCCGCGTGATGCAGTCCTTGTCGACGAACTTCGCGAAGAACTCCATGTCGTCTTTGCGTTCCTCGAGCAGCGTCTTGAAGATGAACTTCAAGAAGTCTTCCGCGAGCTGCGCGTCGTCGTTCAGATCCGCAAACGCGATCTCCGGCTCGATCATCCAGAACTCGGCTAGGTGGCGCCGGGTGTTCGAGTTTTCGGCGCGGAAGGTCGGGCCGAACGTGTACACGCGCGACATCGCCATCGCGTAGGTCTCCACGTTGAGCTGCCCCGAGACCGTGAGCCGCGCTTCCTTGCCGAAGAAGTCCTTGTCGTAATCGATCTTGCCTTCGGGCGTGCGTGGCAGGTTCGCGAAGTCCAGGGTCGAGACCTTGAACATCTGGCCCGCGCCCTCGGCATCCGAGGCCGTGATGATCGGTGTGTGGATCCAGAAGAAGCCTTGCTGATCGAAGAACCGATGGACCGCCATCGCGAGCGTGTGCCGCACGCGCGTGACCGCGCCGATGACGTTCGTACGGACGCGGAGGTGAGCGACCTCGCGGAGGTACTCCATCGAGTGGCGCTTCGGCTGCATCGGATAATGGTCCGGATCCTCGACCCAGCCGATCACCTCGAGCGAGTCCGCGCGGACCTCGACGCTCTGACCTTTGCCCTGCGATGCCACGACCTCGCCGATCGCCCGCACCGAGCAGCCCGTCGTGATCCGGAGGATGTCGCTCTGATAGTTCGCGAGCTCCTGGGGCGCGACGATCTGGAGCGCTTCGAAGCAGCTGCCGTCGTGGATCGCCACGAACGAGAGCCCCGCCTTCGAATCGCGCCGGGTCCGTACCCAGCCCTCGATGGTGACCTTGGAACCGACGGCAACCTGACCGCCGAAAACCTGCGCGATCCGTGTCGAGGCCATCTCTAGCGCTCGGCGTCTTTGCTGCCGACGATGATCATGTTCATGCCGATCTGAACGGAGACGGCCTTGCCGTCGATCTGCACGAGCGTCTTCGCGTTCATGTACCAGCCAAACGAGCCGGTCGAGAACTGCTTCACCTCGGCGAGCATGTCCTGACCGTTGATCGAGATCTTGAGCGGCTCGGCCTTCTCGAGAAACTTCGGGAGCGTGATGGGGCAAGTGGTCTTCGCGGGCATGGCCGCGGTTTTAGCATCTATACGCTCGGACCGCGGGGTCACCTAAACGCGAGGTGGGCAAATGCGGCGACGACGAGCGCGTGATCGATGCGGCCGTCACGAATTGCGGCGTGGCACTCGGCCAAGGTCGCCGTTTCGGTCTCGATCACCTCCGAGCCTTCGAGCCGGGGGGCGCTGGTCTGGACGGCATCCCGGGCGAGGAACGTGTACAGGCGGTTGGTCTGGATCGCGGGATTCGGCGAGAGGTCGCCGATCTGCTCCCAGTGCGGCGCGGTGTAGCCGGTCTCCTCGGCGAGCTCGCGGGCGGCTGCCTCGGCCGGCGCCTCGCCCGGATCGATCATGCCGCCCGGAATCTCGAGGCAGACCTCTTCAGCCCCGACGCGGAACTGGCGGATCAAGACGACGCGCTGCTCGGGCGTCATCGCGATCACGTTGATCCAGTCGACCGCCTCGATCAGGGAGAACCGCTTCGTCGCGCCCGTCTGAGGATGGACGCCGTCCACGAAGGCAGTCTTGAACACCCGGTACTCGGCAGCAGGCATGCGCGCGCCGAGGCGCCAAACAAGATCCATGGCGCAGTGTACGGCCTCGCGGGCCAGGCGTACGATCGAAGCGCATGCTCACGGCGACCTCCGAGATCCGGATCGGAAACGCGGGAATGCACACCACGCTCGTCCTGGAGCGCTCGGTGCGCGGCACCGTCGTGCGTCGCGATCGGCTCGCGTACGACACGCGGTTCGCCGCGACGGTCGCCGGCAAGGCCGAGCCCGTCGGTCACGTCTTTCTGATCGTCGCCGGCCGCTACGCTCCGGCGGTCGGCGAGGCGATCGAGGGCCCCGTCGGCTTGGTCCTCGCCGACGACGAGATCGAGCGGCTCGGCCCGAACTCGCGCACGTTCCGCACCGATGGCGAGCGCGTCCATGTCATCCATCTTCGCTACAGCCGCGAGGATATCGCCGCGTCTGTCGGGATGGCCGCCGGTCGACTCGCGCTGCCGGACAGCTTCTGGGACCTCGCGCTCCACGTGATGGATCAGCCAACCGCGATCGGCGAGGTGTTCGATGCGCTGGCCTCGGTAGGCGTCACGCGCCCGGCGGTGCGCATTCACGAGGAGCCCGAGCGCTATCGTCGGCTGTGGGGGGCGTTGCGCCCACTCTACGAGACCTACGGGGGCACGGTCTCGCTCAAGCAGCTCGCCGGTAGCCTCGAGATGTCGATGCGCCAGGTCGGCCGCGACGCGAAGGACCTCGCGAACACGTTCGGCATGGGCAATGGTTTTCGCGATGCGCTGCTGGTGTTGCGCCTGCGCGTCGCGGTGCTCTTGCTGTCCGGTCCGGAGGCCTCGGTGGGTGAGGTCGCGACGCTGGTCGGCTACGGCAGCCCGATCGCGATGGCCCGCGCATTTCGCGATGCAAAGCTGCCGGCACCGAGCGCGGTCCAGGCCGCGCTGCGCTCCGAATAGATAGCGACAACCTCCGGTTGGTGATGGACGCTCCTGGGGCCGCGCGGTACTCGGGGAAGGTGAAGCGACTGTTGTTGATCACGTTGCTCGCGGCAAGCACGGCGCACGCAGGTGGCTTCGGCATTCCAGAGATCGGGGTGCGGCGCACCGCGATGGGCGCGGTGATCGGTCGGCCAGACGATCCGTCGTCGATCTATCACAACCCCGCCGGCCTCGTGCTGCAGGACGATTGGGTCGTCTACGTCTCGATGGGGTTATCCCTGCTCGGCACGCAGTTCGAGCTCGCGCCGTGGGATCAGAGCGATCGCTTCCTCGGCACCTCGCCGACCTCGACGGGCTACTACGCACCGGTCAAACCGAGCCGCGCATATGGCGTGATCCCGATGATCGCGGTCGAGGGCAAGCTGACCTCGAAGCTCCACGTCGGTGCTTCGGTGTTCGTCGGCAACGGCACGGGCGCGGCCTTCGAGGACAACGCGGTCACGCGCTATCACTTGATCGATGGATACGTGATCGCGCCGCAAGCGGTGCTCGGCGCGGCGTATCAGGTCACGCCCACGCTCGCGCTCGGCGCGACGCTCGGCGTCATCAACATTCGCGTCCACGGCGAGCGCGACGTGTTTCCGATCCTGAATGGCCAGGACCTGTCGTCGATCGTGGGGACGCAGCCCTCGCTCAAGCTCGACGGTTCGGGCTGGGCCCCGAGCTACTCGATCGGCATCTTCGGCAAGCCGCATCCGCGGTTCACCTACGGCGCGGCGATCATCGGCCGCGTCGATGCGACGCTCGCTGGCCCGGTCGAAGTGAAGTACGGCTCGGATGCGCCGGATGCGAACGCGGTGCTCGATGGCACGCAGACCACGACGCAGCTGTTGCCGTGGACGTTCCAGGCCGGAGCGAACTTGGATGTCTCGAAGAACCTCGAGATCGGTGCGGAGCTTCGCTACTACCTCTACCGCCAGTACCAGAACCAGCACACCGATATCAGCGGCATCTTCCTGCTCCACGAGCTCGATACCAAGAAGGACTATCACGACTCGCAGGAGCTGACCGGTGGGCTGCGCGTGCACGATCTCGAGGCGGCACCGAAGCTCGACCTCATGCTCGGCGGGCAATACGATCATTCACCGGCGCCGCCGCGCGTGCTCACGCTCGATTCACCCTCGTTCAGCCACTTCGGCCTGCACATGGGTGGGCGCTACACCGTCGGCCGCTATCGCTTCGGCGCGAGCTACATCCACTACTGGTACGAAGTCCCTACGATCACCAACTCGATCACGAGCCCGCCGACGAACATTCGCGGCAGCGGCAGCAACAACATCTTCACTCTGTCCGTGGAGGCCCACCTGTGATTCCCGAACATGGCCGCAGCACCGAGGAGATCCTGCGCGAGCTCGCGAGCCGCGGCGAGGGCGATACCGATTGGCGCGGCGGGCGCGTGTTCTCGCTCGTCTATCACGCGGGCGATGCACACGAGGATCTGATCCATCGTGCGCACGCGCTGTACGCCAGTGCGAACCTCCTGAACCCGATGGCGTTCAAGAGCCTCAAGCAGATGGAACGCGAGATCGTGCAGAGTACGGGCGCGCTGTTTCATTGCAGCGGCGCGGTCGGTACGGTCACCTCGGGCGGCACGGAATCGATCCTGTGCGCGGTCGCGGCGTATCGCGATCGTGCGCGCAAGAAGAAGCCGTGGATCCGCTCCCCCGAGATCGTGGTCCCCAGGACGATCCATCCGGCCTTCGATAAGGCCGCGCACCTGTTCGGCGTCAAGCTGGTGAAGGTCGATGTCGATGCCGAGCAGCGCGTAGATCTGCAGAAGGTCGCCAAGGCGATCGGTTGGCGCACGATCTTGATCGTCGGATCCGCGCCTCAATACCCGCACGGCGTGATCGATCCGATCGCGCAGCTCGGCGAGCTCGCGCAAGAGAAGAAGCTTCCATTGCATGTCGACGCGTGCGTCGGTGGCTTCATGCTGCCCTGGCTCGAGCGGCTCGGTCGGCCGATCCCGAAATGGGATTTTCGCGTACCCGGCGTGACCTCGATCAGCGCGGACCTCCACAAGTACGCGTACGCGGGCAAGGGCGCCTCGTGCCTGGTCTGGCGATCGATCGAAGACCTGCGCTACCAGATCTTCGTCGCGACGGACTTCCCCGGCGGCATCTACGCGTCGCCGACCTTGATCGGCACCCGCCCGGGCGGCCCCATCGCCGCCGCGTGGGCCGCGTTGCAGGGCATGGGTGCGGATGGTTACCTCGCGCTCGCGAAGCGCGCGGTCGATGCCGCCGATGCGCTGCGCGCGGGGATCGTCGCGGTTCCGGGCTTGAAGCTGCTCGGCCGACCCGATGCGACGATCGTCAGCTACACGAGCGATGTCGATGTCTACGCGCTCGCCGATCGGCTCGAGGCGCGCGCCTGGTCGATCGATCGTCAGCATCGGCCGGCGTCGATCCACCTGACGGTGACCGCGAACCATGCGCCGATCGTCGAGGCGTACCTTGCCGATCTGCGCGCCTGCGTCGCCGAGGTGCGCGCCAATCCCTCGCTCGCGAAGAGTGGCCAGGCGCCGATGTACGGCATGGCCGCGAAGATGCCTCTCCGTCGCCTGGTCGCCTCGCAGGTGCGCAAGGTGATCGCGGACATGTACGCATGAAGCGGATCGCGTTCGCACGGATCTGCCAGGAATCGAACGCGCTGTCACCAGTGCCGACGACGCTGCACGACTTCGAATCCGCGCACTACCTCACCGGTGCGGCGCTGCTCGCAGCGACGACGAAGGGGCCGGAGCTCGCCGGTTACTTCAAGCGCGCCGAGCTCGCTGGCTTCATGCGCGCCGTCGGCGAACGACCTCGAGAAATTCAAGCCGTACCGTTGATGTCGGCGTGGGCTTCCTCGGGCGGCCCGCTCTCGCGCGAGTGCTTCGCGACGCTCGAGGCGCGGCTCGTCGCGATGCTGCGCGACGCAGGCCAGATCGATGGCATGTACTTCGCGTTACACGGTGCGATGGGCGTCGAGGGCATGCGCGATCCGGAGACCCAGCTGCTGCGTGCCGTGCGCTCGGTGATCGGTGATGTGCCGCTCGTGATCTCGCACGATCTTCACGGCAACATCACGCGCGAGCGCGTCGAGCTCGCGACCGCCATCGTCGGCTATCAGACCAACCCGCATCGCGATCACGCGAAGGTCGGCCGGAAGGCCGGCCGCATCTTGATCGGGGCCGTCCTCGGCGAGCACCGGCCCGTGATGGCCTGGCGCTCGCTGCCGATGATCCTCGGTGGCGGCAAGACGATCGATTTTCTCGCGCCGATGCGGGGCGTCTTTCGCAAGATGGCCGCGGCCGAACGCACGCCCGGCGTGCTCGCCGCGTCGACGTTCATGGTCCATCCGTGGAACGACAACCCCGCGCTCGGTTGGTCGACGTTGGTCGTCACCGATGGTGATCACGCAACCGCGGATCGGATCGCGGACGAGCTCGCCGAGCTGTGCTGGAGTGTGCGTCACGAACAGCCGCCCGCGTTCCCCGATGCGGCGACCGCGATCACCGCGGCGCGTGGCGCCAAGCTGCGCCGCAAGCTCGGTTGCGTGATGATGGCCGATGCGAGCGATGTCGTGACCGCCGGTGCTCCCGGCGATTCGACGCACCTGTTGCGTGCGTTGCTCGAACAAGCCGCGGGCATGCTGGTCTACGCTGCCGTGCGCGATCCGCAGGCGATCGCCGCGCTCTGGGAGCGTGCGCCTGGCGACCCCATCGCGACCTCGATCGGCGGCACGCTCGATCCGGCACGCTCGCGGCCACTGCCCGTGCGAGGCACGCTGGTCAGCAAGCACGAGCGCGTCGGCTTCGGGAAGACCATCGTGCTCGCGGTCGACCACGTGCGGATCGTGATCACCGAGGGACCCGCGATGGTGATGCGACCTTCGTTCTACACCGAGATCGGGCTCGATCCGTGGCGCGCCGATATCGTGGTCGTGAAGAACTTTTTCCCGTTCCTGATGTTCTTTCTGCCGTACAACCGCAAGACCCTGTTCGTGCGCACGCAGGGCGCGACTGACTTCGATGCCGCGTTCGGCCTCGAGTTCGATGGTCCGATCCATCCGCGCGATCACGTGGAGCAGTGGCGCGATCGCGATGCGCTGCGCCGCGGCGTGGTCGAACAAGCTCGCATCGCTCGCGAGGCGTAACGCACGTCAGCTCCGCTTCGTTGTATTCGTTGCAGGCACGGCGGAAATGGGCGCAGAAATGGGGCGCGGAAATGGAGACGGCAATGCTCTACTCACTTTACGGCTCGCAACCACCTGAGAATATGGTGTCGCCGAGGGACGGCTATTCACTAGAGCAGCGCGAGCTCGCGCGCGATTTCTGAGAATGCCAGCGGCTGCGGCTTGTTCGCGACGATGCTCACGCCTTCGAGCCGCTGGTCGGTCGTCATGCCGGGTACGAGGAACACGCCGGGCACGAACGACAGCGTCGCGGTCACGCCGTGGAGCTCGCGTGCGAGCTCGTTGAACCGACCACCGGGTGTCGCGCCGCGCTTCCAGCCAAGCCCTTCGAGGCCGAACAGCTTGCGCGGTGTCGTGATCTTGCCGCGCAGGTCGTGAACGTGGCGTAGCAACGCCTTCGTGGTCGCGAGGTGCTCCAGCGGGCGCGCGAGCTGCGCGAATGGCTGCACGGGCAGGCGCTGCTTCCAGTCGGCGAGCTGCTTCGTCGATAGCTCGATCGGATGGACGACCGAGATTTCGGAAGGGGCTGGCGCGGCGACGAGCGTGCCGGTCACGTCTTGGAGCGCATCGCCGACGATGGTGAACAGGAGCGGCTTGCCCTTCGTCTTCGCCGCGAACAGCACGTTCGCCGCCGCCGGATGCGCGATCGGATGCTGCAGCACGTCCTCGATAAAGTCGCGGAGCGAAAACGTGATGCTCTCGACCATGCGCTGTTCGAGGCGCTTCACGAAGGCCTTCGCCGTGGTCTTGATGACCTTGATCTCCTCGCCGGGCCTCGCCTTGGTCGGCATTAGCTTGTCGGCGAGGTCGTGCTCCTTGACGCCCATGCGCTTCGCGGCGGCATCGAACACGGCACGGGCGCGTGTCTGGACCGAGCGCGTGCGCAACTTCGTCGCGATCGCGAGCAGCTCGCCGAGGGCGACGCGGCTGTCCATCACGCCGAGTGCATCGACGAGGACCTGCGCCTTCGAGAACATCGCGACACGCGGAGCGAGCTCGACCGCATAAGCGGCGAGATCGCGCGCGGTCGCGTCGTCGAAGAACGGGGCAGGGGCGAGCGCGGCCCAGCGATGTTTCGGATCGCCACCGAACGCGAGCCAGCCGAGCACGAGGGCGCGTCCCAGGGCTGCGAGCGAGGCGGGCGTGTAGTCTTCGGTTGGTGGTTCGCCACCTGCGACGAGGATTCGCACGAAGACCTCGAGCTCGTCGCGGGTCATCACCTGCTTGGTCTTCGCGTGCACCGGTGCAGGCAAGCGATCGGGATTCGCGAATGCAGGCAGCGGCTTCTTGCCCTTCACCGCGAGTACGAGCTTCGCGTCGACGCTGCGCGCGGCTCCATCGTGGAGCGCGCGCGCGAGCAGCGCTGCCGGCGGGCGCAGCGTGCCGGCGAGCGCGATGCCGAGGCCTTCGCGCAGGGCGGCCGCGGGGAGGTTACCGAGCCGCTTCTGGACGGGCGCGCAGTCCGCGCACGTGGCGAGGGCCGCGATCACCGCGGGATTCGCTAGATCCTCGCGCTTCTCGATGCGGGCGAGCGCCGTCTCCAGCTCGATCTGGTCGGCGAAGTTCTCGATGATGCAGTCATCGAGATCCTTCGCGAGTTTCGCGGTCAGTCCTGACACCGATGAAGCGTAACAGCCGTAGAGTTCGCGGCGATGGCGAAGCCGGTCATTCTCCTCGTCTGTGGCAGCGTGCGCGAGGGCTCGACGAACGCGGCCGTGCTCGCGACGGTGAAGGAGCTGATCCCGGAGCCGTTCACCGGCGAGATCTTCGAAGGCCTCCGCGAGCTCCCGATGTTCGATCCCGATCTCGATCGCGATCCGTTGCCGGCGAAGGTCGTGACCTTGCGCGCGAGGATCGCCAACGCGGCGGCGCTCCTGTTTTCGACGCCCGAGTACGCCGGTGCGATGCCGGGTGCGTTGAAGAACCTGCTCGAGTGGACGGTGGGCGGGGCCGAGACGAGCGCCAAGCCATGCGGGTGGATCAATCCCTCGACGGGCCCGAGCGGTGCGGCCGGGACCTACGCGTCGCTCGGCGTGGTGCTGCGCTACACCGATGCGGCCGTGATCACCGACGCGTGCGTCGCGGTACCGGTGATGCGAAACCAGATCGTCGGCGGCCGGATCGACGACGAGGGCATACGCGCCCAGCTCGCACGATGCATCGCACGGCTGACCGCTGCGACCCGATGACCGTAGCAAATCGAGCCTTCATAAACCAGCTTGCCAGGTCGCGCGCAGTGCGCGACACACGAGCGAATGTCGAGGTTCGCAGAGCTCGAGCGCGTGCTGGCCGAGGTCCCGGCGGCCCGCGGGCTGCTCGTGGTGGAGAGCGGACCCGAGCGTCGCGAGCGTTCGTATCTGCTGGGCCCTCGCACGCAGACCGAGACCACACCGCCGATGCTCGACTGGCGCACCTCGCCCGTCGCCGAGGCATTCTTTCGCTGCGCACCGGGCGAGCCGTACGAGCTCGAGGCCGGTGGTCGCGTCACCGAAGGCCGCGTTCGCGAGCGCTGGCTGCTGCGAGGGCGCGGTGCGCTCGAAGCCCTGATCGGTGATGACGCGACCGTCCTCTGCGATGCGGTCGAGCCGCGCGCGAGGCCAGCGCCGACCCCGGGGCCGATGCCGGATCGCACCGCGCTGGTCGTGCTCGATCCCGAACAGCAACGCGCCGTCGATCTCGCGGTCGATGCCTCGCTCGTCGTCGATGGCGAGGCCGGCGTCGGCAAGACGCTCGTCGCGTTGTATCGGGTGGCTTCCCTCGCGCGGCGCGCGGCCGCAGCACAGCAGAAGTTTCGCGCGCTCGTGCTCGTGCCGACCGAGGGCCTGCGCCGCCTGGTGCGCTTGCTCGCAGATCGGCTGCGCGTGACGATCGAGGTCCGCGTGCTCGACGAGTGGTTGGTCGAGCGTGCGCGGCTCGCGTTCCCGGGCCTGCCGAAGCGGCTGTCCGAAGGTGCGACCGCGCAGGTCATCGCGCTCAAGCGCCATCCCGCGGTGCGCTCCGTGCTCGACGACTTTCGTGGCTGGAAGCCACCGCCGAACAGCGAGCTCGATCTCCGGCTGCCACGTTCGCGACAGCGCTTGCTGCATCTGTGGGGCGATCGCGATCGGCTGCAGCGCGTGATCGTTGCGGCGCACGGCGAGCTGCAACCACGCGCGATCGTGGCCACGCAAGCGCACACGCGGATCCAGTTCGAGACCACGACCGAGAAGCAGCACGCGCACGTCGATGCTGCTCGGCTCACCGCACTCGACGGCAAGCGCCTCGACGCGGGGACGCCGATGGAAGACGCGCACACGTTCGATGCCGAGGACGTGCCGGTGATGTTCGAGCTCGTGCGGCGCGGTGCGCTGCCGGTCTCCGACAAGCTCGCGCTCTACGATCACATCGTGCTCGACGAAGCCCAGCTCCGCGCACCGATGGAGCTCGCCGCGATCGGCGACGCGCTCGCCCGCGGCGGCACGGTCACGCTCGCGGGCGATCATCGTCAAGCGACCGACGAGACCGCGTACTTCGCGGGCTGGGCGAGCGCGAAGGCGGAGATGCCGGCACTCGAGTGGCACGAGGTCACGCTCGCGATCACGTATCGCTCGGTGCCCGCGATCGCGGACTTCGCGAAGGCGCTCGTGGTGCCGAGCGAGCCGCCTCCAGATCCTGCGGTGTGGGCCTCGCGCTGCGACGATGCGCTCGCGCAAGCCGCGCAGATCTGCTGGCACCTCGACGCGCTCCAGAATCGCGATCCGTGGCGCCAGATCGCGGTCATCGCGCGCACGCCGGAGCACGCGCGCAGGCTGCATGCGGAGCTCTCGCGCGGGCTCGATCCTCAGCTCGTCCTCGACGGTGATTTTCGATTCGAGCCCGGTCTGATCGTCACGACCGCGAACGCCGTCTCGGGCCTCGAGTTCGATGTCGTGGTGATTCCGGATCTCTCGCCCACGTTCTATCCGCTCGGCGCACCGGAGCTCGCGCGGGCGTTCTATGTCGCGGCGACGCGCGCGCGGGATTGGTTGTGGTTGCTGACCCCCGAGACATGGTCGCCGCTCGTGCATCTGCGCTAGGCTCGCCCCATGTTGAAGGCCTTGTTCGCAGTCGCGCTCGTCGCGTGTTCGTCGACCTCACCATCGTCGACACCGCCACCGCCGGGCCCTGGCCCGGTGCCCACGCCGAATGCGGAGCCGGCACACGCGCAACCCGAGGAGAAGCTTCCGCCTGCGCCGCCACCCGCGACGCGGCCTGGCATCGGCGAGAAGTGCGGCGAAGGTGACGAGTGCCAGGCCCCCGCGACGTGCGTGAAGTACTACGGCATCGCCGGCAAGCGGGGCCCCGAATTCAAGACCTGCGAAGTGAAGTGCGATCCGACGAGCAAGTGTCCCGACGGCAAGACCTGTCGCACGATCGCCGACGGGCCCGGCAGCGTCTGCCGCTAGAGGGAAAGAGCGGTCCGGATCGCGAGCGCGAGCCCGGCGACCAGTAACAACAGCCACACGGCGCGCTCGAATCGCTCCGGTTCGAGTCGATGGTGGATCCGGCTGCCCAGCACCAAGCCCGGCACCACCGTGAGCCCGATCGCGATCACCAGCTCGATCGTGTGCGCGGTGTACAGATGCGCCGATGCAAAGTTCGCGACGAGCGCTGCGTTCAAGACGATCCACAGCACCGCGAGCGTCGCGCGAAACGCGCGCTTGTCGGGCAAGCGCCGCCTCATCACGTACACGATCATCGGTCCTCCCGTACCGAACAGGCCGTGGGCAATGCCGCCGAGCACGAGCAACGCGACCCGCGGCGCCCGCGCGAGCTCGCCCGTCCCGGGCCTGACGAGCTGAAAGATCGCGAGGCCGATCACGAACACGCTGAACCCGAGGATCAGCCAGCTCTGGCCGGGCACGTGAAACAAGGCAAGGCCGACCGCGGTCCCCGCACCGACCGGTGGG
This sequence comes from Kofleriaceae bacterium, assembly GCA_025357755.1. Lineage (GTDB taxonomy): Bacteria > Myxococcota_A > Polyangia > Haliangiales > Haliangiaceae > JABFXX01. The sequence continues at coordinate 99,676 of JANXOP010000049.1, forward strand.
GCGACCTCGGTCGCCAGCATGCGCCACGCGATCGCATCCTGGTCGCGAACCAGCAGCCAGGCCGAAACCGCGAGGTTCACGACCACAAAAGCGGGCAGCAGCACCGCCAGCGGCACGAGCTGCGCACCGATGCTGGCGGCCAGCACCGTGCCTCCAAACCCGATCGCGCCCTCGGTCGTGAACGCGACGAGCGCGACCACGAACAGCCCGATTAAGGTCGCCACGAATTCCCCATGACGGGGGCTCCCTGATCCGGTAGAAGTGCTCGCATGATCGTCGACGCCGAGAAACGGCTCGAGAAGCAGCTATATCGCACCGTCAAGGACGCGTGCGAGGACTACCAGCTGCTGAAGCCCGATGACCGCATCATGGTCGCGATGTCGGGTGGCAAGGACAGCTACACGCTGTTCCACTTCCTCACCAAGCTCGTCCCGCGCCTGCCGTTCAAGGTCGAGCTGATCGCGGTCCACCTCGATCAGGTTCAGCCCGGCTACGACGGCCAGAGCCTCCACACCTACCTCGCGAGCACCGGCTGGCCGTTCGAGATCCTGCGCGAAGACACCTACTCGGTCGTCACCGAGCACCTCGATAGCAAGTCGACCTACTGCTCGCTGTGCTCGCGCCTGCGCCGCGGCATCCTCTACACCGCCGCCGCCCGCCTCGGCTGCAACAAGCTCGCGCTCGGTCATCATCGCGACGACGCACTCGAGACCTTCCTGCTCAACCTGTTCTACAGCGGCAAGCTCCAGGCGATGCCCGCCAGCTACCGCACCGACGACGGTCGATTCGACGTGATCCGGCCGCTCATCCAGTGCGCCGAAAAGGACATCGCGGCGTACGCCGCAACCCAGCCCTTTCCGATCATCCCGTGCAACCTGTGCGGCTCCCAAGACGGGCTCAAGCGCGATGCGATGACCGCGCTCCTCGCGCAGCTCGAGCAAACCAACCCCAACATCCGCGCCGTGATGGCGAACGCCCTCACGAACGTCCGGCCATCGCACCTCCTCGATCGCGACGTCGCGCGCGCATGGGCCGAGCGCGATCCGGCGATCCGTCCCGCCGTCGAAGCCGCACCGCGCAAGCAACACGTCGCCGCGGAGCCCGTGTTCGCCGGTGGCAAGTTGCGCGTCCTCTCCTGAAGGGGACGGTAACTCATTAGTCACTTTGCGACGCGCATCTACGCGAGATCACACACTCGCAGAGGGACGGTAACTCGTTCGCGATGTTCGCGACCAAAGCGTCGAGCTCGCCAAGCGTATGCGCGCAACAAGGTCGTGTCGACGCGCCCGCGGCTCGAACGAGTTACCGTCCCTCGCGAGGCTAGTAAATTCAGGTAGCTAGCGAGCGCAAAGTGACCAATGAGTTACCGTCCCCATTACGAGAGGCGATCGCGGACGGCCTGGTTGACCGCGCTGGCGTCAGCGCCCGGCGCATTCTTCATGACCTGACCGACGAAGAAGCCGAGTAGGCCGGTCTTGCCGGACTTGTACTGGGCAGCCTTGTCGGGGTTCGCGGCGATCACGGCATCGATCGCGGTGCCGAGATCCTGGGCCGGGGTCGCGGCGACATTGGCGGCGAGCTCGTGCGCCGTGCGGCCGGTCGCGATCATCTGCGCGAGCACGGTCTTGCCGACGGTCGCGCTGATCGTGCTGTCGCGCAGCATCGTGATCAGCTCGGCGAAGGCCTTCGGATCGAGTCCACTGTCGGCGAGCTCCTTGGCGCCGAGTGCGCGCGGGAGCTCGTTGATGATCCACTTTGCTGCGAGCTCGGCGGAGGTCGTCGCGGCGACGGTATGGTTGAAGAGGTCCGCGGTCGCGCGATCCGCAGCGACGAGGTCTGCCTGGTCGGCGGTGAGACCGAGCGCCTGGGCATCGGCGTAGGTCTTCGCGAGGTCGGCGTCGCGCACGCGTGCTTCGGTGCGGTACTCGGCAGGTGACTTGCTCTTCGGGCGTGTCGCGGCCTTCGCGTTGACCTTCTTCTCGGCGGGGGCGGCTGCGACTTCTTTGGCGGCAGGCTTTTCGTCGCGCAGCGTGATGATGCGGTTGAGCACCATCGCACCGGGCTTGGAATCTTGGTCGACGATGAAGTAGCCGACGCGCTCGAGCTGGTAGCGGTTGCCGACACTACCGGTGATCGCGAGCGAGGCCTCGACCCGCGCATCGCGGATGATCTCGAGGGATGTCGTATCGAGCTGCTCGATGAAATCACCGCCACCTTCTTCGGGATGGGCGGTGCCGAACAGCCGGCCGTAGAGGCGAACTTCGGCGGTGATGCTGGTCGCCGCATCGACCCAGTGGATCACGCCGAACACCTTCGTGCCATCTGCCGGGTTCTTGCCGTTCAGGGTATCGGGGATGACCGAGGCGCGGAGCTTGGTGACGTGGCCTGCGGCGTCGCGCTCGAGCG
>JANXOP010000059.1 GCA_025357755.1 Kofleriaceae bacterium
GGTGCACGGTGGCGCATGCGTGCTGGATCCGAGCATGCGCGCGTTACGCAGGCTCGGCGCGATCGACGAGGAATGGCTCGACGTCCTCGTAGCGGCCCCCGCCTGGGCGATCGAGCATCTCGAGGTCGTGCTGAACGACGAGCGCGCGATCGAGCTCCTGCGCGACGCGACGAACCTGCCCGCGCTGCGCGAGCTGTGGCTCTCGGGCGAGCTGTGCGAGCAAGCGGCGCGCGAGCTCCCGAAGGCAACCTGGTGGCCGCACCTCGCGCGGCTCGCGGTCTCGGACCGCGATATCGACGGCGCGGGGAGCTGGCAGAAGCGGCATCACGACCTCGGCGTTCCGTGGCTCGCGATCCAGCAGGCGTACACCGATCCGACCGATGCGCTCGGCTGGGAGCTCGCGTTCGGCCCCGATGGAGCATGCGAAGCGACGCTGCGCGGGTTCTCGCCACACGCGACGTTCGCCGAGCTCGCGAAGATGGTCGCGCACGTCGTCCCGTTCGAGCCGACCCTCGTCGCGAGTGACTACTACGCGCCCGCGAGCAGTGATCTCACGTTGCTTCGGAACGCGTGACGAGCTCGTCGCGGTCCTTATCGAGCGTGTGGACGAGCAAGTGCGCGACGATGTGCGAGGGCGCATGCGCGGTGATGCGCTCGAGCGCCGCCATCACCTCGGCTTCGTCGATCGAGCCGTCGTGGTTCACGTCGATCTGATCGAAGCCACCGAGCTTTCTCCAGAGCTCGACCGCGAACGCTTCCGCGAGCACGTGCTTGATGTCGCGCCCCGTGCCCGCTTGCGGAATGGCCTCGGGATGGGCCGCCGCGAACTGCACGAGCGGCTCGTTGTGATCCATCCCGAAGAACAGGTTCCGCACGAGTGCCAGGCGGTAACTGCGCGCATCTTCGAGCGTGTCCGGATCGACGCACGCTTGCAGGAAGCCTCCCGATTCGACCGGCGAACGAGATCGCGACGCCGCGATCGCGGCCTTGATCGTCGCGCCCGGCATCGCGACGACGACGACCTCGTTCTCGAAGGGCACCTCGGCTTCGAGATCGCCGTAGGTGAACCGCTCGGGATAGTCGTGGCTCGCGCGGATCGCACCGCCGTTGAGCACGGCGAGATCGGCGTGCATCGCATCGCGCGTGCGCGTGCAGAGTAACGTGCCCATCGTGGTCTGGCGCACGCGCGCACCGACCGAGGAGAGCAGCTCGCCCGGTGCGACCTGCACCAGCGTCGCATCGGCGATCTCGCGCACCTTCGCCATGTGGCGATCGACGCGCGCACGGAGGTCGGCATCCTCGGGATAATCGGAGGACATCACGCGCGTGACCGTCACCCGGGGCGTGCCCTCGAACGCGAGATCCGAAACGATCGCGGCGACGCCATCGGCGCCTGCCTTGACGATCCACGCACCCTCGACCTGCTCCATGAACGGCACGTGCTCGTGACCGCCGACGATCAAGGGAAAGACGTGCGTGCGCGCGAGGACGCGATCGACCGCCATGTCTTGATGGGTGATCGCGACGACCGTCGTGCAGCCGCGCGCACGCAGCTCGGCCGCGGCAGCGAGTGCATCCGGGTTCGCGGATCGTACGGTCGCACCGCCGAATGGCGGGCCTCGAAACAGCGCCGGATCGACGACGACGACCGCGACCAGCCCGACCGAATGCTCGCCGACGGTGACGATCGCATCGCGCGGCATCTTCGAATCGAAATCGACATTCGTGGACAGCCAGGTGCCGCGAAACTCCGCGACGCGCGCGTGGAGCTCGGCCGGCTTGATATCGTCCTCGTGGTTGCCGAGGATCGCGAAATCGATCCCGAGCGCGTTCAAGCAATCGATCATGCCCTTGCCGGCATCGAGGCTCGACAGCAGGCTCGGTCCGACGAAGTCGCCCGCGATGATCGTGATCGTGACATCGGGCGCCGGCAGCGCCTGCGCTCGCAAGAGGTTCGCTAGCCGCGGCAGGTGATCGAGCGCGTAGATGTCGTTGATCGACAGGATGCGGAGCCGTGCGGACACGGCGCCAGCATACGCCTAACCCAACGGGCCCATCGTCGCGGCGACCTGGCTCGCGATCCGGAACAGCGTGTGGGCATTTTCGGCGCGCGCTTGCGCGGTCACGATCACCGAGGTGGTCGCGTGCAACGGTACCGCGATCAGGAGCTGCTTCCACGGCTGGCCTTCGTGCTCGTACGCGACCTCGAGGTACGCGAGCTTGCGGATCGATCCATCGGTCTCGGTCACGGTCATCGCACTCTGGTCGACCAGCTGCTGATACGGCGCCGGTCGGAACGTCACCGACTCTGCCGGTCGATCGTGCCGCTGCAACTTGATGAGCTCCTGGTTGCCTGCGTACAGATGCAGCTCGTACATCGGGTCTGCATCGCCAGGCGCGGCCGGCACCACGATCACACCGGCCGGTAGATCGTGAACGATGCCGGGACCGAGCACGCACCACGGGCTCTCGCCGAGCCCGACATCGATCTGCGCGGCCACGTCCGCGTAGACGACGTGATCCTCGAGCAGGAGCTGCGGGCCACCCGCGCCGAACCGGGCGTGCTTCGGTGTGTCCCAGGCCGGCGGTGCGGTCGCACTGTGTTCCCCTGGCACGAACCGCGCGATTTCGGTCGCGTCGTGCGCGATCACGAGCCCGTTTTCGGCGTTCACGAAGGCGCGACAGTGCGCGACCGGCGCGATCAACATCCCATAGCCACCGAGGCCAAATGTCATCCCAGAGCTATATCACCGCAATCGCGTTACGATGGGCTGTCCTCCATGGATCAACCCG
>JANXOP010000084.1 GCA_025357755.1 Kofleriaceae bacterium
GAAAGCCTTGCTTCGGTCGGCCCGCACCTTTGCGCTTGCCGCCGCGACGCTGGCCGTTCTTGTCGAGCTTCGGGAGCTCGAGCTGGACGTGGCGTTTGCGAGCCTTCGGCACGTTTCAAATGTAGTACGGGTCGGATCTTCTGCAATTGAATTCGCCGATATATCAGTACGCTGCAGATAGAGCTCGATGGTTACCGCGGACACTACGAAAGGATGCCGGAAATTCTCAGCGCTGGAATTTCAGGCGGTTCCGTGACCTCACCTGCCTCGGCTTGTCTCAACCCTTGTGTTTTCGCGGGGTCACGGGTTAGGTAGCAACTCCTAAGGGGAGGCGTCGATACCGTGTCTATGAGAACCATTTTCGTGTCGCTGTGTTTATTGGTCGCCTGCGGATCGAAGACCAACCCGGATGTTTGCTGCACCGACACCGCGGATTGCGCGGCCAAGGGCGTGCCCGACGGGAGCGTCTGTAGCGGTGGGCTCGTGTGCCGTGGCAACACGTGTATCGCCGAGACCTGCACCACCTCCGGTCAGTGCGAGGCGGGGGCGCCGTTCTGTAGTGCGTCGATGCTGTGCACGGCGACGTGTATGGTGGACAGCGAATGTCCCGGTTTCGGCGGAGATACGTCGCATCGGTTCTGCGAGATGGGGGGATGCGTCGAGTGCCGCATGGACGCCGACTGCGAGTCAAGTGGGCCGGTTTGTGGTGCAGGCGTATGTCGAGCCTGCAAGCTCGACGTCGAGTGTCCTTCGAACGTGTGCGCCGCGAATGGTTCATGTTCGGCGCCTGCAGATGTCGTCTACATGTCGACGAGCGGCTCGAACTCGGGGACGTGCACTCAGGCCGCACCTTGTGCCGGCTTGGCTTACGCAGCGAGCCAAACTAGCGATGCACGCTCGACGATCTCGATTTCCTACGGCTCCTATTCGGTGGCCAACTCCATCTTGGTGAACTCCTCCGCCGCTCGCATCGATATACACGGCAATCGGTCGACGCTGGTCGCAAGTCCGACCGGCGGCGGTTTCATTTTCGTAAACGTGCCAGCGACCATTCGCGATCTCACGATCGATGATTCGCTTGGTGATGAAGGAGTGGCTGTCAATGTCGGGACCGCAAGCCTCTACAACGTGACCATCGAGGGCGGACCTGGTGGGCTTCAGACTACTGGAATCGTCGATGCGCATCAGCTCCTCATCCATCACAAGGCCCAGGTTGGGATAGACAACTCGGGTTCTCTTACGATCGATGGTGGTCGGATTTATGGTGGCGCGACAGGGATGCTCGGTACCGGAACGTTTCAGGTTTCGAACCTCTTGGTGTACGACGAGTCGTATCTCGCCTTGGACATGAGCCACACGAGTGGTGCCCTTGTTCGTTTCTCGACGATCGAAAGCACGTCGGCACAGGGCGCTGTCTATTGCAGCTCTAGCAGCAATGTTCTCAGCGACTCGATCGTGTGGGCTCCGAATTCCCAGAACGCTCCAGGTATCAACGTCAACTGTACTTTCATGCGCATGCTCATCGGACCAACCGTGGTAGCGGGCGCCGCGTCGGGTGATCCGATGTTCGTGAATCCGGCACTCGGTGACTACCACCTCACAGCGTTTAGTCCCGCGATCGACAAGGTAGACGCCGGACCTGCGCTCGACTTTGACGGTGATCCCAGGCCACAAGGTGCGCGTTTTGATATTGGGGCAGACGAATACAAACCGTAGTTGGCGGCTGCGGCCCATTCTTTTCGCTGCTCGATGGGCGCGATTTCGATCGCATACGGTAGCTGCACCTCGAAGCAGTCGCACGAACGACAAAGGGCGACACCGAAGTGCCGCCCATGACTTCGTACGCTCTACGTGCCTAGCTAGCTAGCTAGCTAGCTAGAAGATCGCGCCGACGCAGCTCGAGAGGTCGAACAGCATGAAAGCGAGCGCCTTCTCTTGCGGGGTAAGAGCGGCGGTAGCATTGCCACAGCCGGCTGGGTAAGTGCTGTTGGTGGCTTCGCCGCCGGAAACGTGCATGTCCGAGAACACGACCTTGCCGCACGCGTTCGCCCGGTCTCCTTCGTTTGGCGTGACAAATTGGAAGTTCTGCGTGACGCCTGTGACGTCACCGCTGTTCGAGTTTGGCGCTGACTTCACAGTTGTCCACCGCTCGCCCTTGGTCGGGTCGACCTGAATCACCGTGGTCTTTCCAGTTTGGTCGCCGATTGGAATTGCATCGCGCGTCGGCGAGCCTCCAACATTGACCATCCAGGTAGCGAACGACATTCCCTTCGGATTGTTTACTTCATCGACAGCGTCGACAGCGTTGTTACCCAAGTCACCAGCGTTAGACCAGGTCGCGACCGACGGCCATACGAGTGGCTTTTGGCCGTTGCCGCCCTGCTGTGTCGCTCCCTCGATCCAGATGTTGTGCCAGTGCGAAGCAAAGACGCGACCGCCGAAATCGGCGTACGCTTTCACCGCATCCATCGCAACTTGCTTCTTCGTGCCAGGGTTCTGATTGCCTTCACAAGAGAAGAGCACTGCATCGAACGCCTTTAGATTGTCTGCGCTCTCCCACCACGGATTCGCGTTAGGGAAATCGCCCGCAGCATTCTTTTTGACGCCGTTGCCGTACCAGAGTTGAACCTGACCGGTTCCACCGCCCGCAGTGATCGTCGAATCGGCAACTCCCATTTTGCGGATCAAGCACTCGAGGCTGTCAGCGCCGCCGGTCGTGATCGCGATCTTTGGCATGTTCACCGAGACCGTGTTCGGAGTCATATCCGTCGGCGACTTCGGCAGCGAGGTGTCCGCCGCTCCGAGCGCCGTATCCGTGCATTGCGCGACCGTCGAGACCTTGATGATGCGACGCCACTTGCCGCTCACGATGACGAGGGGGATGTCCGTACCCGACGGAACGTTTTGCAACGAGAAGCTACCGTCCTCTTTCGTGATGTCACTGGCGATCGGATCACCGAGCGGCGTGTCTGCGCACTTGCTGCAGACCGCGCCCGTCGGAAGAGCGCCGACGGTGTGGAGTGGGACGTAGACCTCGACGCCGTAGAGCGGCAGCGTGCCGTTCGGCGCGTAGACCTTGCCGCTGATCGTCGTCGCGGGCATGCCCATCGCCTGACACGCGACGATGTTGCACTGGATGCCTTCGCAGGCGCCGATTTGCTGGCACTGGCCGTCGGAGGTGCAGGTGAAACCGTCTCCGCACTCGCCACCACTCGTGGTGCAGACGGCGTCGCATTTGCCGTCGGGCGTGCAGTGATAGCCGGTCGGGCAGGTGTTCGCGGCGCCCGGCGATGGATCGCATGCCTGCATGCAGGCAGCAGGTGCTGGCACGACGTTGTCGCAAACACTCTGGCCGGCGTTGTGGTTCGAACCACAGGCGGCGAGCACCGCAATAGAGAAGGCAGCACTCGGCAACAAAGTTCCCCGCATAAACGGAATGGTACTCCGAGTTGGGGGTGCTTCGGAAATGTCAGGATCTATCCGAGCTCGTGTTACTCGCGGCGGAAATCACGGGGTGGGTGGGGGTGTGCCTGGTGACTTTTCCGGCCGGAGCGTGAGCTTGTAGAGCATGAACATCACCGTCGCCACGAGGATGAGAGAGGGGACCCAGAGCGTCGACCACGTGCCGTCGTGGCAGTTGGCGGCCTCGGGACAGCCGGAAAGGGCTGGATTCCATCGGAGATGACGAAGGAGGGCGAGCGCGTTCTCGTCGTGGCGTGCGGCGACCGGGATAGCGAGGCCGATTCCAATGAGAGCTTCACCGGTGATGAAACCAGCTGCGGCCAGGAGTCCCATGCGCTCGGCGACCGAGCGGCGTGCGTGGTCAGCCTTGGTCCTGGTGAGCTTGCGATTAATTAGATAAGCGATGATCCCGCCGATGAAGATCGGGACGTTCAGGTCGAACGGAAGGTAGACGCCGACCGCGAATGCCATGACCGGGATGCGGATGGTCGAGCCGCGCTTCTCGAGCATCAGATCGATGATGATGACGACCGCCGCGATCACGGCGCCGATCGCGATGATGTTCCACGGCAGGCCACCGAGGAACACACCCTTCGCGACCGTGCCCATGAGGTTGGCTTGGGGTGCGGGGAGGCTTGGCGAACCGATCGTGTAGGCATTGTTGAGGAGGTTGAGGACGGGGGCCATCGTGACGGCCGCGACCGCGACGCCGAGGATCTGCATGACCTGCTGCTTCCATGGCGTGGCGCCTACGAGCTGGCCGCACTTGAGATCCTGGAGGTTGTCGCCACCGATCGCGGCGGCGCAGCAGACGACTCCACCGATAAGGATCGCGGCGACCGGGCCGGCGCCAGGTTCGAGGGGGAGCGTGACCTTGCCGGCGTGGATGTTCGCCAGCAGCCACTGGCCAGTGAGGCGCGAGGTGTCGAGCGTGGGATCGCCGCTGAGGCCGAGCCCGAGCAGCAGGAGCGAGGCGACGAGGATCGTCGAGATCGTGATGCCGGAGACCGGGTTGTTCGACGAGCCGACCAGGCCGGCCATGTAGGACGCGACCGCGGAGAACAGGAAGCCGAACACGACCATGAGGATCGCCATCACCGCGCTGATCATCACGGAGTGGACGAAGTGGTTGAAGATGAAGAACAGCGGCACGATCGATGCGGCGATGAGGATCAAGATGATGTTCATCGGCATGTCGCGCTCGGTGCGCGGGACGTTGCCGCCGCCCGACTTGCGCTGCTTGTAGGCCTCGAGGCCGGCGACGATGCCGCCGAGCAGCGACTTGCGGAGCTGGTAGAGCGAGAACACGCCTCCGACGAGCATGCCGCCGACGCCGAGGTAGCGCGTGACGAACTTGTGGACCGCATCGGCGGTCTCGATCGCGTTCGCGCCGGTGAGGGCGTCGGCGAGCGTGGCGTGGGTGTCGGGATCGGTGATGACGGTCGCGGCGTCACCGAACATCGAGAACAGGGGCACGCCGATCCAGCGGTTGAGGATCGAGCCCGCGAAGATCACGGCGGCGACGTTGAGGCCGACGATGTAGCCGACGGAGATCAGGGCGGGGGAGGCGTTGAGACCGAAGTAGAACGGCGCGCCAGCCTTGGTCGCGGCGGCGGTCTTGGTCGCTGCGGCGGCCTTCCCGCCGGTGATCCAGCCGCCGAAGCGCACGGTCTCGCTCCACAGCTTGAGGCCGGTCATGCCGACCTTGATGATCGCGCCGACGAGGCCGGTGAGGACGAGCACGCCGACGCCACCGCCGCCCTCGGCGCCGACCTTCAAGACCTCGGCAGTCGCGACGCCTTCGGGAAATTGCAGCGGTTGATCGATGATGAGCGCGCGGCGCAGCGGGATCGTGAACAGCACGCCGAGTAGGCCACCGAAGCCGGCGATCAGCGTGGTCTCGAGATAGGAGAACTTGGCCCACGTGCCGAGGATGATGAGCGCGGGGACGGTGAAGATCACGCCGGACGCGAGACCTTCGCCGGAGGCGGCGGCGGTCTGGACCGCGTTGTTCTGAAGGATGTTGCCGCGCCGGATCAGGCGAAAGATGCCCATCGAGATCACGGCGGCGGGGACCGAGGCCGAGACCGTCATTCCGGCGAACATGCCGAGGTAGGCGTTCGCGCCGGCGAGGATGACCGAGAGGACGCAGCCCAGGAGGATCACGCCGACCGTGAGCTCGGGCAGCGATTGGGAGGCCGAGATATACGGAACGACGGTGCCAGGCGCGGGTGCCTCGTCAGACATTGGGCGAAATGTACACCGGAGGCTGGCGATCCTTGGATCGCCGGGTCGTTAGAGATCGAGGGGTTGTGGCGTTGATCGGGGGTAGGCGACACGCCACCCTCTCAGCACGACACGCAGGGTGATGCGTTGGTACGTACCGCCGTGGAGGTAATTTCGTGACTCGACACTCCGTGCAGACCCGTTCCGTCGCCGTGCTGACGCTCGCAGCGTTCGTGCTTACTTCGTGTGGTGGCAAGGCGAATCCGCCCGGACCCGCACAGCCATCGCCGATCAGCGACAAGGTGTTGCTCCAGCAGAAGGATCTGCCGGACGGCCTCGACATGCGCGTCTCCGACGGCAAACAAGGGCCGCCGGCGATCGATCATTCGACGCTCGCACCGGCGACCAAGATCAGCGATGCGGATGCCGAGCAATTGCTCGCACGCACCAAGCCGAGCAAGAGCGACGCCGATGACAAGCAGGCGTTCGCGTTGCGCCCGAATTCGCAGCCAGCGCCGCGTACGGGGCAGGTGATCAAGGCGAGCTTTCCGGCGGCCGCGTCGACGCTGCTGCCCGCGAAGAGCAACGATACGGGCAAGGACCTCAAGGTCACGCGCTTCATGCCCGAGGGCAAGGTGCCGCTCGCGCCCGAGCTCTCGATCACGTTCAGCCAGCCGATGGTCGCGGTCACGTCGCAGGACGATGCGGCGGCGGTGCAGCCGGTGAAGCTCGTGCCGACACCGAAGGGGCGCTGGCGCTGGATTGGCACGCGCACGTTGCTGTTCGATCCGGACGTTCGGTTCCCGCAGGCGACGACGTATCGAGTCGAGGTTCCGGCGGGTACCAAATCGCTGAGCGGCGGCGTGCTCAAGGATGGCGTGACGTTCACCTTCGAGACGCCCGCACCGACGATGATCGCGAGCTATCCCGGCGATGGGCCGCAGCGCCTCGACGCGCCGATGTACGTGCTGTTCGATCAGAAGATCGATCCCGCGGCCGTGCTGTCGCACATCAAGGTCACCGCGGGCAACCAGCCGGTCGCGATCGAGCTGCTCGAGAAGCCCGCGATCAAGGACAAGCAACTCGCGGCGATCGTCGAGGGTGCGGCCAAGAACGAGCTAGCGGGCCGCTGGGTCGCATTCCACGCGACGAAGCCGTTTCCGAAAGCGACCTCGATCGCGGTCGAGCTCGGCGCAGGCACGCCCTCCGCCGAGGGCCCGAACAAGACGCTAGCGGCGCAGTCGTTCTCGTTCGTGACCTATCCGCCCCTCGCGATCATCGAGCATGATTGCAGCGGCTGCGAGCCGGGGGCCGGGATGTGGATGCGGTTTAACAACCCGCTCGACGGCGACAAGTTCGACGACGCGCAGTTCACGGTCACGCCCGCTCTGCCGCAGATGAAGATCGTGGAGCAGGGCGACTTCGTCACGATCAGCGGCGCGACCGAAGCCCGCACGAAGTACACGGTCACCGTCTCGCACGCGCTGCTCGATGCGTTCGGGCAGGACCTCGGCAAGGACACGACCCTGTCGTACGTCATCGGGGATCCGCGGCCGACGTTCTACGGGCCCTCGGGCATGGTCGTCGGTGACCCCGGCGCGGCGAAGCCGACACTCGATTTCTTCACGACGAACTATGGCGGCTTGAAGGTGAAATTGTTCCAGGTCGAGCCGGACGACCTCGATGCCTTCGGCACGTACATGCGCGAGTCGTACAACCTCGATCATCCGCCGCGGATGCCGGGCAAGAAGGTCTTCGACCAGATCGTGAAGACCACCGCGGGCGCGAACAAGCTCGTCGAGACCGCGCTCGATCTCGCGCCCGCGCTGCGTCACGGGTTCGGCCACACGGTCGCGATCGTCGAGCCGTCGCCGTGGACCGCGGACTACCCGGCACCGCGGATGGTCGCATGGGTGCAGACCACGAAGCTTGGCGTCGACGCGTACGTCGATGGCGACAACCTCGTCGGGTTCGTCACCGAGCTCGCGACGGGCAAGCCGGCGGCGAACGTCGAGCTCGAGATTCGCCCGTACGGCATCAAGGGCAAGACCGATGACAAAGGAATGGCGACGCTGCCACTCGGCACCCGCTCGCTCAAAGGTTCGAACTACGTCGTCGCGAGGCGCGGCGACGACACCGCCTTCGTCAGCGAGTACGAAGGTTGGTGGAACGAAGGTGGCAGCTGGACCAAGCGCGCTCGCGTCAACCAACTGACCTGGTACGTCACCGACGATCGTCGGATGTACAAGCCGGGGGAGCAAGTCACGCTCAAGGGCTGGCTGCGGTCGATCTATCTCGGCAAGGGCGGCGACGTGAACGGTCTCGGTGGCGCGGCGTCATCGATCTCGTACAAGGTGTTCGATGCGCGCAACGTCCAGATCGGCACGGGCTCTATGCCGGTCTCGGCGGTCGGTGGCTTCGATACGAAGTTCGCGCTGCCGAAGACGCCGAACCTCGGCTACGCGCGCGTCGAGATGCAGACCGAGGGTCGCTCGGTCAGCTACAACACCCACGCGTTCCAGATCCAGGAGTTCCGGCGCCCCGAGTTCGAGGTCACGGCGCATGCGAGCCAGGGCCCGTTCATGGTCGGTGGCGCCGGCGACATCACGGTCGATGCGAAGTACTACAGCGGTGGTCCGCTGCCAGGCGCGCCGGCGAACTGGTCGATCCACGCATCGTCGACGGTGTTCACGCCGCCGAATCGCGATGACTTCACGTTCGGCGAGTGGACCCCGTGGTGGGGTGATCGCGGCTGGTTCGAAGACAGCACGCCAACGAAATCGCCGAAGGCCGATTGGGACCTCGCCGGCAAGACCGATGCGACGGGTGCGCACACGATCCACCTCGACTTCTTGTCGCTGCATCCGGCGTTGCCGATGTCGGTCGTGGCGAGCGCCTCGGTCACGGATGTGAACCGCCAGACCTGGTCGGCGTCGCAAGCGATCATCGTTCATCCGTCATCGCTCTACGTGGGCGTGAAGGCGAAGCGGCCGTTCGTCGAGAAGGGACAGCCGTACGACCTCGATGTCATCGGCGTCGATCTCGACGGCAAGGCAGCGCCCGGCGCGGCGATCGAGGTCAAGGCTTCGCGCCTCGACTATTCCTACAAGAACGGCGTCTACAAGACGCTGCACGTCGAGCCACAGACCTGCTCTGTGGTGGCGGCAAAGGATCCCGTGCCGTGCGAGTTCAAGACGCCGCTCGGCGGTCAGTACGAAGTGATCGCGACGATCGTCGATGCGAAGGGCCGGCCGAATCAAACGAAGCTGTCGTTCTGGGTCTCGGGTGGCGAGCATCCGCCCGCACGCGAAGTCTCGCAGGAGCGGGTCCAGCTCATCCCCGACAAGAAGGAGTACGCGAACGGCGACACCGCCGAGGTGCTCGTGCAGGCACCGTTCTATCCCGCCGAGGCCGTCGTGTCGTGGCGGCGCAGCGGCATCGTCAAGGTCGAGCGGATCACGATGACGGGACCGACGACGACGCTGAAGGTGCCGATCACCGAGGCGATGGTGCCGAACATGTACGTCCAGGTCGATCTGGTCGGCATGGCGGCGCGCACCGACGACAAGGGCGATCCGGATCCCAAGCTCCCGAAGCGCCCGGCGTACGCGACCGGGAACCTGAACTTGCCGGTGCCGCCGAAGCAGCGGTCGCTCTCCGTCAAGGTCTCGCCGAACGCGGCCAAGATCGGTCCCGGCGAAGCCGCGCAGCTCTCGATCGAGGTGCGCGATGCGAACGGTCGCGCGGTGCCGAACGCCGAGGCGGCGGTGATCGTCGTCGACGAAGCCGTGCTCGCGCTGTCCGCCGCGCAGTTCACCAATCCACTCGACGCGTTCTACGGCGGGCGTAGCACTGATACGCAGGATCACTACTCGCGCCAGTACGTGAAGCTCGCGAAGCCCGACAACGCGGCACTCGGCTATCGCGGCCGGTCGGGAGCTGGGCGTGACAGGATGGAGGACGATCAGGCGCCGATGTCGATGCCGATGCCCGTGGGCGCCGCGTCCGCAGCGGATGCACCTGCACCGCCGCCGCCGCCGCCGAAAGCGGGTGAGGCGATGAAAGAAAAGCAGCAGAACGAAGGCGGCGGAGGCGCGCCCGGACCGGCGATCGCGGTGCGCTCGAACTTCGACGCGCTCGCGGCGTTCGCTCCGTCAGTCAAGACCGGCGCGGACGGCAACGCGACGGTGTCGATCAAGGTCCCCGACAACCTCACGCGCTATCGCATCGTCGCGATCGCGGTCGCGGGCGACAAGCAGTTCGGCAAGGGCGAGAGCGCGATCACCGCGCGCTTGCCGTTGATGGTGCGGCCGAGCCCGCCGCGGTTCTTGAACTTCGGCGATACGTTCCGGTTGCCGGTCGTGGTCCAGAACCAAACCGATGTCGCGATGACGGTGCGGCTCGCGATCCGCGCGACGAACGCCGCGATCACCGACGGTGAGGGCCGCGAGGTGCGCGTGCCCGCGAACGAGCGCGTCGAGGTGCAGTTCCCGGCGGCGGCCGAGATGGCCGGCACGGCGCGGTTCCAGATCGTCGGGAGCTCGGGCACGGCGACCGATGCCGCGGAGCTCGCGCTGCCGGTGTGGACGCCCGCGACGACTGAAGCGTTCGCGACCTACGGCACGATCGATGACGGTGCGATCAAGCAGCCGGTCGCGTTGCCGGGCAAGGTCATCACGCAGTTCGGTGGCGTCGAGGTGACGACCGCGTCGACGAACCTCCAGGCGCTGACCGACGCGTTCCTCTACATCGTGCACTACCCCTTCGAGTGCGCCGAGCAACGCAGCTCGCGGATCCTCGCGATCGCGGCACTCCGCGACGTGCTCGATGCCTTCAAGACGAAGGACATGCCGACCCGCGCGCAGCTCGAGAAATCGGTCGCCGAGGACATCGAGCACCTGTCGCAGATGCAGAACTACGACGGTGGCTACGCGTACTGGGAGCGCGGCCATCCGAGCGATCCGTACCTCACGGTGTACGTGACGAACGCGCTCGCGCATGCGAAGGCGAAAGGCTTCGCCGTGCCCGAGAAGATGTTCACGCTGGCCAAGCCGTACCTCACGAACATCGAGAGTCACTACCCGTGGTTCTACTCGAAGGAGGTGCGGTGGGCGATCAGCGCGTATGCACTGTACACCCGCAAGCAGACCGGCGATCTCGATCTCAAGAAGGCGCAGAAGCTCTACGCCGAGACCTCGCTCGACAACTTCACCATGGAGACCATCGGCTGGCTGCTCGGCACGTTCGCGCAGCACAAGGATGCCGTGATCGAGCGCAAGGCGCTCGTGCGTCACATCCTCAACCACACGAGCGAGACCGCGGGTGCGGCGAACTTCACGTCGAGCTATGGCGATGGCGGCTACTTGCTACTCGCGAGCGATCGTCGCGTCGATGGCGTGATCCTCGAGTCTTTGATCCAGGAGCAACCGGATCTCGATCTCATCCCGAAGGTCGTCACTGGCCTGCTCGGCCATCGCAAGGCCGGCCGCTGGATCAACACGCAGGAGAACTCGTTCGCGTTGCTCGCGCTCGATCTCTACTTCCACACCTACGAGAAGACGACGCCGGACTTCGTCGCGCGCGTGTGGCTCGGCAACGACTACGCCGGTGACCACGCGTTCAAGGGGCGCCAGACCGATTACTACCAGCTCGCGATTCCGATGAAGGACGTCGCGACCCACGACAAGGCGCCACTCACGATCCAGAAAGACGGCAAGGGCCGGCTCTACTATCGGATCGGCATGACCTACGCGCCCGCGAGCCTCAAGATCGAGCCGGCGGACTACGGCTTCGTCGTCGAGCGGCGCTACGAAGCCGTCGACAAGCCCGACGAAGTCCGACGCGAGAAAGATGGCTCGTGGCACATCAAGGCGGGTGCGCGCGTGCGGGTCAAGCTCACGATGGTCAACGAGAACCGCCGCTACCACGTCGCGCTCGTCGATCCGATGCCGGCCGGTCTCGAGCCGATGAATGCGGCCCTCGCGGTGACCGGCCCCATCCCGCAGGATCCCAAGGTCCAAGAGGCTCGCGGTGCCTATTGGTGGTGGTATGGCACCTGGTACGAGCACCAGAACCTGCGCGACGAACGCGTCGAAGCGTTCGCATCGCTGTTGTGGGAAGGTGTTCATGAATATTCCTACGTCGCGCGTGCGACGACGCCTGGAACCTTTGTCGTGCCTCCACCGAAGGCCGAAGAGATGTACATGCCCGAGACGTTCGGGCGTGGCGGTACGGACCGCGTGATCGTCGAATGAGGGGAAGCATGAAGAAACTAGGCTTGGTTGCGTTCGCGGCACTCGCTGCGTGCGGTCACAAGGCGTCGCCACTCGATGACACGGCAGGCAGCGCCGCCGTGCCTCCCGGCAAGCCGATCCACTATGACGGCAAGGATCTTCCGCCGGGCCTCGTGATGAAGCTCAGCGATGGAACGCAGGGTCCACCCGCGTTCGATCACACCAAGCTCGCGCCTGCGAAGAAGCTCGGCGATGTCGAGGTCGCGCAGCTGTTGTCGCGCGAGAAGCCGATCCAGGCCGATGCGCAGGACCTGCAAGCCTTCGCGCTGCGGCCTTCGTCGCAGCCACCGCCGCGCACCGGCGAGACCATCCACGAGAGCTTCCCGCCCCCCGCGTCGACGAACTTGCCGCCGCCGGTCGTACGCAAGCCAGGCGAGGGTCTCAAGGTCTCGCGCTTCATGCCCGAGGGCCCGGTCGCGCTCGCACCCGAGCTCACGGTCACGTTCAACGAGCCGATGGTCGCGGTGACCTCGCAGACCGATGCTGCCGCGGTGCAACCCGTGAAGCTCACGCCCCAGCCGAAAGGCAAGTGGCGGTGGATCGGGACGCGTACGATCGTGTTCGATCCGGAGGTCCGGTTCCCGCAATCGACGACGTATCAGGTCGAGATTCCCGCCGGCACGAAATCAGCGACCGGCGACGCGCTCGCGGTTGCCGTCAAGTTCAAGTTCGAGACGCCGGCGCCGGTGCTCACCGGTCACTGGCCGACCGAGTATCAGCCGCAGAAGCTCGATGTCCCGATCTTCCTCGAGTTCGATCAGAAGGTCGATGCGAACGCGATCCTGGCGGCGCTCAAGATCACCGTCCACGCCAAGCCGCACGGCCAGCAAGCTGATCCGTGGCAGGACAAGACGTTCTCGCCGCAACTGCGCAGGCTGACCGAGACCGAGATCGCGGCGAACAAGTCGCTCGCGGCCCTCGTCGAGAGCGAGAAGAAGGAGCACGACGGTCGCTGGCTCGCGTTCCGTACCACCACGAACCTGCCGCCCGATGCATCGGTCCAGCTCGAGGTGCCAAGCGGTACACCTTCGGCGGAAGGCCCGAACAAGACGAAGAGCCCGCAAGCGTTCAGCTTCCACACTTATCCGCCGCTCGACCTTGTCAGCGCGACCTGCAGCTACGGCGAAAACTGTGCGCCGGGCATGCCGCTGGAGCTCGCCTTCAACAACCCGCTCGACGAGAAGCTGTTCGAGGACAAGCTGGTCACGATCACGCCGGAGATTCCGGACGTCCAGATCATCGCCGCCGGAAACTACCTCTCGGTGATCGGTGCGACGAAGGCGCAGACCACGTACAAGGTCACGGTCGCATCGAAGCTCACCGATGCCTTCGCGCAGACCCTCGGTCACTCGCTCGAGCGCACGTTCAAGGTCGGCGATGCGCCGCCCTCGTTCTTCGGTCCATCCGGGATGGTCGTCATCGATCCCGCCGCGAAGAAGCCGACGCTCGACTTCTTCACGACGAATTACGACCAGCTCAAGGTCAAGCTCTATCAGGTCAGCACTGCCGACCTCGTCGCATACGGCCGCTATCAACAGGAGCAGTGGAACCACGATCACCCGCCGACCCCGCCGGGACATGTCGTGTTCGATCACCTGGTCAAGAACACGCACACGCCGAACGAGCTCGTCGAGACCGCGATCGATCTCTCGCCCGCGATGAATGGCAAAGGCTTCGGCAACGTGGTCGCCGTCGTCGAGCCGTATCCGTGGAAGGAGACCTACGAACCGCCACGCATGATCGCGTGGGTCCAATCGACGAAGCTCGGCATCGATGCGCATGTCGATAACGACAACCTCGTCGCGTACGCCACCGATCTCGCGACGGGTAAGCCGCTCGCGAACGTCGCGGTCGAGATCAAGCCGTACGGGATCAAGGCTACGACCGACGACGCGGGCCTCGCGACGCTGCCGCTGACCGAGGTCTCGCAAAAAGGCCCGACCGTCCTCACGGCCTCGCTCGGCGAGGACATGGCGTTCGTGATGGGCCAGAACGGTTACTACGACGCCGACTACGGCACGTGGACCAAGCACAAGCTCGCCGCGACGCTGCTGCCGTACGTCGTCGACGATCGCAAGATGTACAAGCCGGGCGAGGAGGTCTCGCTCAAGGGCTGGTTGCGGTTCATCGATCCGAACAAGGGTGGCGATATCACGGGCCTCGGCGGCGCGGTGACCTCGGTGACCTACACGGTGACCGATGCTACCGGCAACGTCATCGGCAAGGGCACCACCCCGGTGAACGCGATCGGCGGCTTCGATACGAAGTTCACGCTGCCGAAGACGCCGAACCTCGGCTCCGCGAACATCGTCTTCATGACGGTTGGCTCGCACGCGCAATCGTTCGGCCATCAGTTTCAGATCCAGGAGTTCCGTCGCCCCGAGTTCGAAGTCACGGCGCAGCCGAGCGTCGGCCCGTTCCTGATCGCCGGTGGGGGTGATGTCACGGTGTCCGCGAAGTACTACTCCGGTGGCCCGCTGCCGGGCGCCGACGTCACCTGGTCGGTGTCCGCGAACCCGACCTCGTTCTCGCCGCCGAACCACGACGAGTTCGTGTTCGGTAACTGGGCACCGTGGTGGGGCTACAGCCGCCTCGACTACGACGAGAACGGCGAGGTCGTGGTCCAGCAGCCGGGCCAGACCAGCTGGAACTTCACCGGCAAGACCGATGCGATGGGCGAACACGTGCTGCACATGGACTACAAGTCCGTGAATCCGGCGACGCCGATGTCGGTGACCACGAACGCCGCGGTCTTCGACGTCAATCGCCAGGCCTGGAACGCTTCGACGACCGTGATCGTCCATCCGTCGAACTACTACGTCGGGCTCAAGACCAAGAAGCCGTTCGTCGAGAAGGGGCAGCCGTTCGATCTCGAGGTCATCGGTGTGGATCTCGAAGGCAAAGCGGTGGCCGGCGCCAAGATCGAGCTCGAAGCGGCGCGCCTCGAAGGCAAGTACAAGAAGGGTCGCTACACGACGGAAAAGGTCGATCCGCAGACCTGTACGGTGACCGCGGCCGCCGCTCCCTCGCCGTGCCACTTCACGACGACCAAAGGCG
Organism: Kofleriaceae bacterium; assembly: GCA_025357755.1. GTDB lineage: Bacteria > Myxococcota_A > Polyangia > Haliangiales > Haliangiaceae > JABFXX01. The sequence goes on from JANXOP010000084.1 coordinate 15,039, forward strand.
GCACGTATCAAGTGCTCGCGACGATCGTCGATCCGCAGGGCCGACCGAATCAGACCAAGCTGACCTTCTGGGTCACCGGTGGCGACGAGCCGCCGGCGCGCGAGGTCAAGCAGGAGCTCGTCCAGCTCATCCCCGACAAGAAGGAATACGCCGCCGGCAACACCGCCGAGATCCTCGTGATGTCGCCGTTCTATCCGGCCGAGGGCATCGTCACGTGGCGGCGCAGCGGCATCGTCAAGCTCGAGAAGATCAAGCTCGATACCGCCTCGAAGGTGATCACGGTGCCGATCGAAGACGGCATGACGCCGAACATCAGCGTGCAAGTCGATCTGGTCGGTGCCGCCGCGCGGCTCGACGATCACGGCGATCCGGATCCGAAGTTGCCGAAGCGGCCGGCCTATGCGGTCGGCTCGATCAACCTCGCGGTCCCTCCGAAGCAGCGCACGCTCGACGTCAAGGTCACGCCCCGCGCGGCGAAGGTCGCACCGGGCGAAGCGGATCAGCTCGATGTCATCGTGCGCGATGCGCAGGGCAAGCCGGTCGCAAACTCCGAGGTCGCGATCATCGCGGTCGATGAAGCGGTGCTCGCCCTCTCGGGCTACCAGTTTGGCAACCCCGTCGACTCGTTCTACGGCTACCGGCCGCCAGGCGTCGTCGACGCGTACCTGCGGGCGTACGTGAAGCTCGCGAAGCCCGAGCTCGCGAAGTTTGGTGGCCCCGGTGGTCGCGCCTCTCGCCGCGCTCGCATGGACAACAACGACGCCGAGATGACGCTCGAGGGCGATAGCAGCAACATGGCACCGGGAGGCGGCATGCTGGGCAGGGGCGAGGACGAGCGCGCCGCGATGCCGATGAGGAAGACGATGGCCGCGCCGGCCGCGCCGATGGCGTCGGCGGTCGCGCATAGCGAGAGTGGCGGCAAAGACAAAGCTCCGGCCGAGCAGGCGGAAGAGAAGTTCGACTTCGCCAGGGACCCGAGTGGTGGCGCGCAACCACCACCGAACACGCCGATCGCGCTGCGCACGAACTTCAATCCGCTCGCGGCCTTCGCACCGGCGGTGAAGACCGATGCGAACGGCAAGGCGAGCGTCGAGATCAAGCTCCCCGATAACCTCACGCGCTACCGCGTGATCGCGATCGCGGTGGCTGGTGACAAGCAGTTCGGCAAGGGCGAGAGCTCGTTGACCGCGCGCTTGCCGCTGATGGTGCGGCCGAGCCCGCCGCGGTTCCTCAACTTCGGTGACGTCTTCGAGCTGCCGGTCGTCGTCCAGAACCAGACCGATGCCCCGATGACCGTGCGGATCGCGGCACGCACGGCGAACATCACGCTCACCGATGGCGCGGGCCGCGAGCTCACGGTGCCGGCGAACGATCGCGTCGAGGTCAGGTTCCCTGCGGCGGCCGAGATGGCGGGCACCGCCCGGCTCCAGATCGTTGGCTCCGCGGGCAACGCTGCGGACGCGGCGGAGATCTCGTTGCCGGTGTGGACGCCGGCGACGACCGAAGCGTTCGCGACCTACGGCGTGATCGACAACGGTGCGATCCAGCAACCGGTCGCGCTGCCGGGCAAGGTGTGGCCACAGTTCGGTGGCCTCGAGGTCACCACCGCTTCGACAAACCTCCAGGCGCTGACCGACGCGATGCTCTACCTCGTGCACTACCCGTTCGAGTGTTCCGAGCAACGCAGCTCGCGGATCATGGCGATCGCGGCGCTGCGCGACGTGCTGATCGCGTTCAAGACCAAGGACATGCCGAGCGCACCCGCGATGGAAGCGTCGGTCGTCGCGGATCTCGAGCACCTCAAGAACATGCAGAACTACGACGGTGGGTTCGCGTTCTGGGATCGCGGTCACCCGAGCGAGCCGTACCTCACGGTGTTCGTGGCGAACGCGCTCGTCCACGCGAAGGACAAGGGCTTCGCCGGCACCGAACAGATGCTCGCGAAGGCGTCGCCGTACCTCAAGAACATCGAGGCCTACTACCCCTGGTACTACGGTCCGGACATCCGCCACGCGATCAGCGCGTACGCGCTGATCACCCGCAAGCTGATGGGCGACCTGGATCTCGACAAGGGTAAGGCGCTGCTGCGCGAAGCCGGGGGCGTCGAGAAGGTCACGATGGAGACCGACGGCTGGTTGCTCCAGCTGTTCGCGAAGAACCCGAAGGCCGCCGACGAGCGCGCCGCGATCATGCGCTATGCGCTCAACCACATCAGCGAGACCGCGGGTGCGGCGAACTTCACGACGAGCTACGGCGATGGCGCGTACCTCATCCTCGCGAGCGATCGCCGGGTCGATGGCGTGATGCTCGAGGCGCTGATCGAAGAGGCGCCCGACAACGACGTGATCCCGAAGATCGTCACGGGCCTCCTCGCGCATCGCAAGGCCGGGCGCTGGACCAACACGCAGGAGAATACGTTCGCGTTGCTCGCGCTCGATCTCTACTTCCACACCTACGAGAAGATCACGCCGGACTTCGTCGCGAAGGTGTGGCTGGGCAACGACTACGCGGGTGACCACACCTTCAAGGGCCGCACGACCGAGTATGCGCAGATCGATGTCGCGATGAAGGATGTCGCGACCCACGACAAGGCCGCGCTCACGATCCAGAAGGAGGGGGCGGGCCGGCTGTACTACCGGATCGGCATGAAGTACGCGCCGACCGATCTCAAGATGGATCCGGCCGACTATGGCTTCGTCGTCGAGCGGACCTATGAAGGTGTCGACGATCCCAAGGACGTCACGCATGCCGCGGATGGCACGTGGCATGTCAAGGCCGGTGCGCGCGTGCGGATCAAGCTCAAGATGGTCAACGAGAACCGGCGCTACCACGTCGCGCTCGTGGATCCGATGCCCGCGGGCTTCGAGGCAATGAATCCGGCGCTCGCGGTCACCGGTCCCGTGCCACAAGATCCGAACGAGCAGAAATCACGTGGCGCTTACTGGTGGTGGTACTCGACTTGGTACGACCACCAGAACATGCGGGACGAGCGCGTCGAGGCATTCGCGCCGCTGCTGTGGGAAGGGGTCCACGACTACACCTACGTCGCGCGGGCGACGACGCCGGGTAACTTCGTCGTGCCGCCGCCCAAGGCCGAAGAGATGTACATGCCCGAGACGTTCGGGCGTGGCGGCAGCGACCGCGTGATCATCGAGTAGCGATTCAGTGAGCGGGTCGGATGCGGCCGAGCAGATGCTCGACCGCATGCTCGGCCTTGGTCGTCGCGCCGGCGACCGCTTGATGGACCGAGCCGGAGTGGTCGGTCACCGCGATCGGTTGGTGACCGTCGATCCGGACCTCCATCATGCAGCGGACGCTCTCGTCTCCGCCCTTGCCGCCAGACTCGTCACTCAGATGGACCTCGACGCGACTGATCTGGTGCGCGAATCGCTCGAGCGAGTCTTCGAGCACCGTCTTCACGTGCGCTCCGAGGGCCTCGACGCCGTCGATGTTGTGATCCGTGTTGAGTTGGACTTGCATCGCTCTATCTAATGCACGAGGCGCACCGCCTGTCAGGTACTGTGTTCGAGATCGACCGGCGAGAGATGCGAGCGACATCGCGCATCGTGCGTGGCCGCACGGCCGCGTGATCCGCTTGTAATCCTGCTAGGGTGCGAACGTGCCCGTGGTCTTCATCGACGGAAACGACTTCCTCGTGAAAGCGTTTCGCAAGGTAGCGCCGCAGCTCGACATCGTCGTCGAACAGCTCCAGACCGGCTTCGCGACGAGCGCGCCCGAGCCCGAGCAAAAGGCGCGCGACAAGGTGCTCGCGCATCACAGCGCGAGCGCCTGCTTTGCCGAGGCGGTCGACCTCACCACGATGGATGGCCGCAGCCTGCGCCTCGATCTCGATTCGGAGAACGCGAACCGGTTCTGCAAGCAGTGGCGCGAGACGCCGACGAAGATGGAGCTCCGCATCGCGGTCAAGCGAATCGGTGGCGAGGTCACGATCGTGCGCGCGAGCTGTAAGGGCGTGATCGCGAACGCCGTTGCGGGCCCGCTGCTGCTCGGCTGGGATCGCTTGTTCGTGCCCGACGACTACGACCACACGCTCGCCGAGCTGATCGCCGCGGGCGAGGTCGTCGAGTTTCGTCGCATCGCCTACGAAGCCGTCGCCGAGACCCTGGGAGCGCTCGCGTAGTGGCTAGGTTCGAGGATCGCACCACCCGGCCGGTGCACGGCGCCGGCGACATCTTGCGCTGGAAGGTGCTGCGCAAAGATCCAGATCCGCGCGGCGACAATTTTGCCGAGCTCGATCTCGTGCGACCCGGTCAGCGCAACGGTGGCGCTGATGCGCTCGCTTCCGGCAATCCGTGCGCGGTGTGGATCGGGCACGCGTCGTGGGGCCTGAGGCTCGGTGGTCAGCTCGTCGTGATCGACCCGGTGTTCTCGAGCGCGCTCTCCGGGGTCGTGAAGCGGCTCGTCCCGCCCGCGTTTCCCGTCGCCACATGCCCTGCGCCAGATCTCGTGCTGGTCACCCACGATCATCGCGACCATCTCGATCTCCCTTCGATCGCAGCCCTCCCCGATACGGCGACCTACATCGTGCCGCTCGGCAACGGTCCTCGGATCGCGAAGCTCGGACACACGAACATCGTCGAGCTCGATTGGTGGCAGACCCACCAGCACGGCTCGCTCGAGATCACGCTCGTGCCTGCGCGCCACTGGTCGATGCGGATGCCATGGAATCGCAACGACACGCTGTGGGGCGGCTACATCATCCGCGGTCCCGAGGGCACCGCGTATCACTCGGGCGATACCGCCTGGGGCGAGCACTTCGCCGAGATCGGTGCGAGGGTGCCGGACATCGATTGGGCGATGCTCCCGATCGGTGCGTACTCCCCGCGCTGGTTCATGGCCGCGCAGCACGTCAATCCCGACGAAGCGCTCGAGGGCTTCACCGCGCTCGGCGCGAAGCACTTCCTCGCGATGCATTGGGGCACGTTCAAGCTCACCGACGAAGCGGTCGGCGAGCCGAAGCAACGCATCCTCGAGCTGTGGGCCGAGCGCGGCCTCGATCCCGCGCGGCTGTGGCTGATGGATATCGGCGAGTCGCGCGCGCTACGCTAAGTTAGCGCTTGCAGCGCGGTGCGCAGCGGATCTGGAATCGGCGTGGGTCGGCGCGTCGCCCGATCGACGAACACGTGGGTCATCGTCGCGAGCGCGGCGACCAGCGGCTCGCCTTCACGCGCGACGGCGATCTGGTACGTCACCGACGAGCGCCCGAGCTTCTCCACCCGCAGCGCACCGACCAGCGGATCGGGGTACGCGAGCGACGCGAAGAACTGGCATTGCGAAGCGACGACGAGCCCGATACTCTCGCCGTGAATATCGAGTCCGTGCTGGATCAAATACAGATTCGCGATCGTGTCGAAGTACGCGTAGTAGGTGACGTTGTTGACATGACCGTAGACGTCGTTGTCTGCCCACCGTGTCGTCAAGGTGGTCGTGAATGGAAACGAGGCGATCGCTGGACGGTCCATCACCAGTACGCGAGCGATTGCTCGAACAGGTTCGCGAGCACGCCGGCATCCGTCATGATCGGTGCGTTCGAGAGCAGGCGCTGTTGCGGGAGCGCGCCCTCGACGAGCGACGCGATATCGCTGCGTGAATAGCCGACGCCCGACAGCCCGTTCGGGATGTGCACCGCCTTCATCAGCTCCGTGAAGCGAGTCGCGAGGACCTCGCCGCCGTCTTTCTCGCCGGCACCGATCGTATCGGCACCGAGCATCTGCGCCGCTTCGTAGTGACGGCCCGGAGCGGTCGCGCTCGTCGCACGAAAGCACGCGGGCGCACTCACCGCGACGGCCATGCCGTGCGGTACGAGCGGGAGCTCGGGATAGCCCTTGGCGTGGAACGCGCGGACCTGGCCTGCGACCGCATACGCCATCGCGTGCGGGATATGCACGCCGGCGTTGCCGAACGCGATGCCGGCGAGCGTCGCGGCCCACATCATCTGCTCGCGCGCCGCCAGGTCGCCGGCGACGGCATCGGCGAGGTGCGCACCGCACAAGCGCAGCGCCTCGCGGCACCCCATGTCGCTCCACGGGTTGCGACCTTGTGAGGCGGGACGGGCGAGCGGCGACGGGGGTGCAGGGCGGCTCGTATACGGCTTCGCGGTGTACGATTCGAGGGCGTGGCAGAGCACGTCCATGCCACTCGCCGCGACGACGCCCGCGGGCAGCGAGTGCGTGACGCGCGGATCGACGATCGCTTCGGTCGGGCGCAAGCGCGGCGAGCTGATACCGGTCTTCGCGCGATGTGCGTGCCAGTCGAAGATCGCGATGCCGGTGACCTCGCTGCCGGTGCCCGAGGTCGTGGGGCACGCGATGTGCGGCGCGAGTGGACCCGGGACAGCGCGACCATCGCCGAGCGGCGCGTTGATGTACGCCGTGAACGGCGCGGGGTGCGAGCTGTAGAGGTTCGCGACCTTTGCCGTATCGATCACCGAACCGCCACCGAGCGAGATGAAGCCGTCGGGCTTGGCTTCGTTGGCGAACGCGATCGCCTTCTCCCACGACTCTTCGGTCGGCTCGATCGCGACTTCGTCGAACACGATCGTGTCGATGCCCGCGGCCTTCAGCGAGCTCTCGACCTCGTCGAACCACGGCAGCTTGCGGAGGTGACGATCGGTGATCAGCGCCGCGCGCTTGATGCCGAGTCCGCGTGCGCGCGCGCCGACCTCGGCGAGCGAGCCGGGGCCGAACGTGACGCGCGAGGTGTCGACGGTAAAGCCGGTTTCGTGACCGGTGGTGACCGCACCGAGACCAGCGTCGATCGCAGCGAGATGGCGGCAGCTCATGCCTGAACGCTACCGCTATTTCAAGCAGCGTGCAGCGTCGCGGCTCTCCGCAGCATTCGGATGCGTTTTGACGAGCGCTTCGAGCTGCGCGCGTGCGCCCCCGAGCGCGGCCTTCACACCCGCTGGATCGTCCGCGATATCGGTGCACAGCGTTTGCGCCGCGGTGAGCGCGACGTCCGCATCGCGGTCTTCGATCGCGGTGACGAGCGCCGCCCGTAACGCGACGGCGCTCGGGCGCGGGACGAGCGTGAGCGCGGCGATCCGCAGCGCCGGATCCGTATCGCCGAGCGCGCGAGCCAGATCGAAGCCGAGCTCGCGCGGATCGATCGCGTGCTCGAGCGCCGCCGCGGTCTCGAGCGCGGCGACGCGAGCTTCGATCAACCCGGTCCCCGCGAAGGCGAGCTGTTCGAACGAGCTGCGCCAGCCTTGGAGATCATCGGGCGCGAGATCGTCGGGCAGATCTTTCTTCGAGAGTGCCGACGCGATCGTTCGCGCCGCGCGCGCCGCGGGGATCGCCGTCCTGCGATCGTGGCCGGCGGCGAGCCGCGCGAGCGCGGGCAAGAGCTCGGCGCGATCCTCGACCGCCGGCGCCGCGACGATCCCGGCGAGCACGGTCGAACGGACCTTCGAGGCCAGAGCGCGCTCGACCACGGCCGGACCAGCGAGCGCACCTTGGCGCGCCGCTTCGTCGAGGTCACCGCGGTCGACCGCGGCGGTCATCGAAGCGATACCGGCGACAGCTCCCAGAAACTTCAGAAGAAAAATTGACACGGTGATGATGCGTTCAGTAGTGTGTGCCTGTTCAGTATGGCAGACGCACTCACCCAACGGCAGCGCGAAATCCTCGATTTCATTTCAGCTTCCATCGTCGAGCGCGGGTTCCCGCCGACGCTGCGAGAGATTGGAGAGCACTTCAGCATCCGGTCGACGAACGGCGTCAATGATCACCTGAAAGCCCTCGAAAAGAAGGGCCACCTCCGGCGAGAAGACCTCAAATCGCGGGCAATGCGCCCCGTCCTTCCGGATGGCATGGGCGAGGTGGTGCCGCTCGGTGGCCGCACGCGCCTCGCCTCGGGTACGAACGTCGGCATGCTGCCGGCGATCGACGACGACCTGATGGAGATCCCGGTGATCGGCAAGGTCGCCGCGGGTCTGCCCATCCTGGCCGTCGAGAACGCCACCGATACCGTGAAGATCGACAAGATGTTGATCGGCGGTCACCGGGAGGTCTTCGGCCTTCGGATCGTCGGTGAATCGATGATCGAAGACGGTATCTTCGACGGGGACTACATCTTCGTCAAGAAGACCTCGACCGCTCGCACGGGCGAGATCGTGGTCGCGATGATCGATGGCGAAGCGACCTGCAAGCGGTACTTCCCCGAAGGCGACCGCATCCGGTTCCAGCCCGCCAATCAGAACATGGCTCCGATCATCGTTCGCCGAGCCGACTTCAAGTCGGTGGACATCATCGGCATCGTGGTCGGCGTGTACCGCAAGCTTTAGGCTTCCGTAATCATTTCGGGCAACGGCAAGTGAGTTGGGCTATGTCAAACTGACAGCCCGTGGCCCGTTCGCGCAGATATCGCAGCCCTTGGCTGTGGGTTCCCGCGATTGCGGTATCGGGGTTCGCGCAGGCGGCGGCGGTACTCACGTACCAATACACGCGTCCGGTCGCCCAACCCTTTCTCACGATCCGGTTGGACGACGCTGCGGCGAGCTGGGATGCCTCGGCGCTCGTTCACGAGTCCAGTAACGGCGCTGGCAAGACGACCTTGAAGTTGGTCTCGGCCTCGGCCTCGGGGTTCAAGATCGCGGTCGGCGTTCCGGGCGGTCAGTATTTTGGTAACGTTCCGCAGGTCTTCGAGCTGCCCGAGAAAGACACCGACGTGCCGGTGACGGTCACCGCGGCGGACGGCACGACGTTCCAGCGCAAGTTCGCGATCAAGGCCGGTCAAGAGACGCTCGTCTCGATCGACTACACGCCGCCACGCGGCCAGGTGCTGGTCACCAAGGATGGCGATTCCTCGCCCCTCCTTCGCTGCTCGCAACCGCGGTGCGCGATCGCGTTGCCGCCCGGCACGAAGGTGACACTCACCGCGGTGCTCGGCGATGACTCGGTGTTCGGTGGCTTCAAACAATTTCCGATCCGCACGCCGACCGCGCTCGTGCCGTTCCTCGGCGATCCACTCGCGCCGTGCACCGCGGGGAGTGCGGTCGATGCCGCCGCAGCCGGACACGTCTATGACTGCGCGTTCAAGCTCGAAGCCGACACCGATGTCACCGCAGACTTCGCGAAGAAGCCGACCCAGGTCGATGTCGCGTTCACGGACAACATCGACAAGTTGATCACGCCAGCGACGCCGCAGCCCAAGCTGCCACCACCGCCGATCGATGCGGAGAAGCTCGAAGACCGGGCCGTGCAGGTCGCGCTCGCGCCGCCTCCGAAGGTCTTGCCTCCGCCGGTCTTGCCGCCGCCGCCACCGCCACCGCCGCAGCAAAAGACGCCCCCGCCGGTGCAACCGCCTCCGAACATGACGATGGTCGAGGTCAAGGACGACAAGCACGTCAAGGACAAGCCGGCCGACGACGCGAAGCTACTCTCGGACAAGAACCGCGACGTCGACCAGGAGACGCGCGCCATCAAGACGAACCTCGACAAAGAGTCCGAGGGTAAAGCCGAAGCGAGCAAAGAGAACGACGACAAGACCAGCGCCGAGATCGGTGGTCCGGACGACAAGATTCGCCAGCTCGAAGAGACCAAGGCGACGACGGACAAGCACCTCCAGGAGACCGATCACTCGGGCGACAAGCAGACCGCCAAGGGCGAGATCAAAGGCGAAGCGGGCCAGAACGGCGAGAACGGCACCGGCGATAACACGCCGGGCGTACTCTCGATGCGCGGCATTGGTGGTCGCGGTGCGGTCACCGACCAGAGCCACGACGGTAAGAAGCTCGGTAAGAAGGGCTTGCCGGGCGTGAACACACCGATGGCGTTCAACGACTACGAGCGCATCGTCGGCAAGGAGAAGTCCGATACCGAACGCGAAGTCGCGGCGCGCAAGATGTCCTCGAAGAAGGGGCGTTGGGAGCGCAAGCTCGATGCGATCAAGAGCTCGCTCGAGAACTTCGTCCCCGATGTCCGCCCGGGCAATCAGACCGCGTTGAAGACCCGCGCGCATCCGTACGCGCTCTACATCGCGCGCATGCACCGTCGCATCCACGAGCTGTGGGGCTTTGGCTTCCTCGAGGATCTCGACAACAAGGGCGCGGACTATCCGCTCAACAACCCCGATCTCTGGACCAACCTCGAGATCTCGGTGAACCCCGACGGCACGCTGCACAAGGTCACGATCGCGAAGACCTCCGGCAAGACCGAGTTCGACGTCGCCGCGGTGGACACCGTGATCTCGTCGGCCCCGTTCGAAGCCACGCCCGAAGCGATCCGCTCCGTCGACGGTCGCATCTACCTGCGTTGGGGCTTCTATCGCAACTGGCGCCAGTGCGGCACCTTCAACGCCGAGCCGTACATCCTCACGAGCGTGCCCGAAGACAACGGCGTGGGAAATCTCGACGATGGCGCGATGGTCGCGAACATCGCGCACGTCCCTGGCAAGAAGCACAAGCCCGGCAACGACGCCGGAATAAATCCGGCCGCGCCGCCCGTCGGCACCAAGCCGGTCACGCCCGATGACGGGCTCGGCAAGCAGAAGGTCAACCCGGACTCGACCGTGACCGACAAGCAGGCGCTCTTCGCCGCAAATCAATGGATCAGCGCATTTGCGACCGCGCAGGTCGACAAGCTCGTCGGGCTCTCGACCGTGCCGTTCTATGCCGGTGGCAAGGTCGCTGCGCAGACCACCGGTGATCTCAAGGAGATGTTCAGCGGACTCGTCGTCGAATCCGGTCCGATGAAGGACTGGAAATTGATGACGCCCGGCGAATACACCAGTGGGGGCGGCGGCTTGCCCGAAGGCAACCTCGTCCTTCGGGTCCACACCGAGAAAGAAACGTTCGCGATCGTGCTGACTCGGACCAAGTCAGGCGACTACCGAGCTACCCAGCTGTCGCGGTGAGCCGGCTAGGTCTGCAGGACCTTGAGGATCTTTGCAGCGAACAGGCCCTTGGGACCGTTGGCCTCTTCATACTCGACGGTCGCACCCTGATTGAGGGTACGAAAGCCTTCACCGGTGATGGACGAGTAGTGGACGAAGACGTCCTTGTTGTCGTCGCTGCGGCTGATGAAACCGTAGCCCTTGGCATCGTTGAACCACTTGACGGTACCTTGCGCCATTACTGCCTCCCTAGCTCTCCGCGACCACCACAACGTGTCGCGCACTCCCTTTGAAACATTTCTCCGCACGACCCAACAACCAAAATTTTCGTGAAAGCGATCCGGGGCTGTAATCCTTCACGCTCGGTGAAACACGGGGAACTACGAGGTAATCCACAACACCCAGGATCTCGGGGTCGATCACCGAACAACCCGGGCGGTTGACGCGTTTCTAGTCTTCATGCGACGCCTGCTCCTGACGTTCCTGGCTGCGTGTTCGGGATCGTCGGTCGAACCCCCATCAGATGCCCCTGCCGATGGGTTGACGCAGCATGTCGCGGTCGTCCACGGCGCGCACGGCTCGGCGATCAACCTCGTCGCGGTCACGGCGGATGGCACGGCGGCGGTCAGCCAGGACGTCGATGCGAACACTCGGCTGTGGACCGCTCTCGATGGGACGGCCGAGCCCGCGGTGGTCCGCGTGGCCGCCGCCGAAGAGCTCGCGCTCCTGCGCGATCAGGATGGCTTCACGATCGCGGCGCTCGATCAATCGGGTGGTCTGCATCTGGTCCGCACGCGAGGTTCAGGTGAGCTCCAGCTCCACCGTCAGATCGATCGCGATGTCGAGGTCCAACAGCTCGCGGTGACGTCGCGATACATCCTGGCCCTGCGCAGCGATCAGACCATCGCGGTCATCGATGCCGCGGGTGAGGAACGCGTGCTCGTAACTCCCGCGGGCTCGCGCACGATCGCGATCGTGACGCGCGACGATCACGCGGTGGCGATCACGGTGCGCGATCACGCCGCGCATGTGCGCGCGCTCGATCTCGGCGCGCCGAGCTGGGGTGCCGAGATCGGAACGTTCCGCACACCTTCGTCACGGTTCGCTCTCTCGCCGAGCGGAACGCAGCTCGCATACGTGGTCAAGACCGGCGTGGGGGTCCTCGACCTCACGACTCGCAACGCGCACACGACATGCTCCCAGACTGGCTCCCCCAATGGCTCCCCGAATGGGGAGAACGACGTGACCGGCAACGTTCCGCCGCAGGTGCCGGTCGGGTTTGTCGACGACGCCACGCTCGCATGCTTGATGGCCGGCGAGCTCGGATGGTTTCCGTCGGCGGGGGGGCACGCGATCCGCGTGCATCCGATGCCCGATCCGGAGCTGCTCGCCTATGGCGGGACGATCCAGGTCTCGGGCGAAGGCCTCGCGCTCGGAATCTCGGATCGCACGGCGTTGAAGTTTCTCGGCTACCGGCTCTCCGATCCGAGCGCGTTGCGCACCGGCCCGATGGGGCTCTCGATCGCGCACAATTCGCCCCCGCTCGTGATCGATCGTTCGCTGCGCGTGACGCAGACGATCCAGGTCGATACCCTCGCGTATGAAGATGCATTGCCGCTCGACGCGACGCACGTGTTGCGCACCGAACCCTCGTTCGCGGGCCACGAGATCGTGCTCGTCGATACAGCGGCCAAGACGGTCGCGAAGATCGCCTCGACCACCGATCTGCACCTCCACTTCGATGCGGCGACCAACCTGCTCGCCGTGCCGGCCGAGCATAGCTTACTGATTCCGTACTCGCCGATCGTGCATCGCTTCGGCACCCCGATCGATCTCGGGGAGCGCTCGCGGCTCTTCCTCACCGATCCGGCACTCGCCGAGGGGCTGGTGGCGGTGTCAGTGGTCGATGCAGGAGGTAGCTCGAAACAGATCCACGAGTACAAAGCAGGCGGCGTGATCGCGAAGTCCTACGAGATCGAGGGCGACGTCGCGACCGTCGATCGCGCAGGGCGCGTATACGCCGTGCTCGGAGAAACGGTTCACGTGTTCGTCGCAGGCATCTTTCACGAGGGTCACCCGGTGACGACCTTCGTCGCGAAAGGCCGGCCCGTGATCGCGGTCGATCGCCTCGCGACGAGCGTGCTGGTCGAGAGCGACAACCGGATCTCGCTGTTCGATCTGCAAGGTCACGCGCACTGGTCGATCGGCGCGCCAACCTCGATCGACGTGAGCTGGGTCGAGGACGAACCGCTCGTACGATTTGCCTCCGGGCTCGCGCGGCTCGATCGGCGCGATGGTCGGTTGCTCGAACGAGCCTGTGGCTGGCAGTTCGGGCTCACGTCGGGCATGCCGGAGAATCCGGGTAACAGCGTCTCGGTGTGCGATGCGGAGTAACGCACTCGTGATCGCGCTCGCCTGCGCGGCGTGCAATGCGGACCCGGCGCCGCCCGCGCCCTCAGCGCTGACGCTGCACGCGCCCCCCGGCAAGCCCGAGGTGCCACCGATCGGTGTGCCCCATGGCGGCTCGATCCAGCGTGTCGCGATCACCGAACAGGCCGATGCCGCGATCTCGCTCGATGCGCTCGGCAGCTTGCGGTTGTGGCCGGCGCTCGATGGCACGCGCGAACCGATCGCGATCGAGCTGCCGAATGCGCACACGATCGCGATCGCGCCCTCGGGCAGGGACCTGCTCGTCGCGATCCTCGACGTGTCAGGTTCGGTGCGCCTGTTGCGCTACACCCGCGAGGGCCGCGCACGCGGCTCGGCCCAGGTACCTGGCGAGGCGGTGATCGAGGATCTCGTCGCGATCGATGGCGGCGTGCTCGTCGCGCGTCGCGATCGTTCGATCGAGCGCTACGATGCGGATGGTACGTTGCGCGGTCGGATCGCGCTGGAGCCGGGTGAGGCGCTCGGCGCACTCGCCACGCGTCGCGGTGGTGCGGCCGCGCTGATCGGACACCCGGTGGTCAAACCCGCGGTGCCGCTGCCGCCCGAGCGCGGTGACTTCGTCGAGAAACCGCAAGCCCCGGTTCGTACGGTCGACAACGCCGATGCGCTGCGCTGGATCGAGCTCGCGGACGGGCTGCGATGGGGCGGCCGCGTGACCGTGCCCGCCGACCTCCAGCTCGATCAGCTCGCGATCTCCCCGAGCCATCATCGGTTCGCGACCGTGTCGCAAGACACGTTCGTCCTCCATGTCTTCGACGGCACGACCGCCACGGCGACGCCGGTCGAGGGCAACGAACCCACGCGCGTGTTCGGTACGCCCACGGCCTCGCCCGGATTTATCGACGACGATCACGTCGCGCGCGTGACCTCGACGATCGAGTGGTGGGTGGCGACGACCGCCGATCCGATGACCAAGGATCCGTGGAAGGCGTATGCCGGAAGCTCGACGACCCCGGTCACGAACGAATGTTCGGCGATCGGCGACGGGCTCGTCGTCTCGGGCTACGGCTCGAACCTCGCGCTGCAATCGATGGCGGAGACTCGGTTCCTCGGCTGGCGTGATCCCGCGACCGGCGAAGTTGCGACGAACATCTTGGCCTCGCTCACGCTCGATGTCGGCCAACGGTTGCTGACGCTCGATCGCCGGCTCGAGCGGACCAGCGAGATCGCGTTCGCGGATCACGGTCACGCCAAGCCGAGCCAGCTGTGGTGGCTCGATGCGAATCACGCGATCACGCAACAAAGATCAGCGTCCGAGAGCTCCACACAACGGCGCCAAGAGCTCACGCTCGTCGATCTTCGCCACGACGACGTTCGCGTCGCGGTCGGCACGTACAACTACGTCCAGCGCGTCGAGTGGAATGCCGAGCTGCGCACGCTCGCCGTGGTCGCTGACGGTGAGATCAAGCGCTTCACCGTCGACCCCCAGGCGAACACGCTGACCGAGCTGCCGGTGATCAAGGTGCCCTCGAACTTCGAGAACGTGCGGCTGCTCGATCCGAAGCGCGCCGACGGCGCCAACCTCGTGGTGATCCGCGTCGATGGCCAGACCGGCGGTCGGCTCGCGTACTGGCTTACCGACTCGGCGACGACGAACTATGGCTTGACGACCAAGGAGGGCACGCTGCTCGACGGCTTCGTCGCCGGCATCTCGCCGACCGGTGCGCTCTTCAGCCGCGGCGACAGTGGGATCGTGATGACGCACGGAGGTCAGAAGAAGCTCTATCCGCAGCTGCTCGCGGATTGGATCTCGGCCGATCGCAGCGGCGAGCGGCTGCTCGCTCTCCATCAAGGTCAGCTCACGTTGTTCGATCCGGCGGGCACGGAGCGCTGGCACCAGACCGTGTGGGGTGCGCAGCGCGCGATGTTCTCGCCGGATGGCACGCAGGTCGTGATCCAGACCCAAGGCGGTGTCGTCGCGCTCGACGCAGGCACGGGCGCACGGACCGCGATGGTGTGTGGCTTCTCGTTCGGGTTGATGACGAAGCCGCCGGAGCTCCGCGCGCTCAACGTCGCGCCGGTGTGCGAAGATCCCGGGACGTGAACCGAGCCTGGGTCCTGTGGTTGATCGCGGCGTGTGGTGCCAAGGCCGCACCCCATCCCGTGGCCCGGGTCGTGCCGACGCCCGATGCGGCGGTCGTCGTCGCGCC